>CAMWVA010000096.1 GCA_947177575.1 uncultured Porphyromonadaceae bacterium
TTTAATGATAGAAAAATATGAAGAAAAATTTTACAATGATCGGTACTGTGTCAGCTGTATTGTTGGTATCGATGTGGACACAGAACGGCATGGCTGCTGAGCGACGCCTGATGCAAACTTCCCTTTCGGAACCCGGTGAAATGACTGAGACTGCTTCGTTCAGTTATTATGGGGAAGGTACGGAGTATGAGGGACGCCTGAGAAGTATAGAAGATAATCCTGACGGTGAATTAGGTGTCATTACATTTCATTACGATAATCTTGCTACCCAGAATAAAGTAGAACTGACTGCCGGCGGACCTATGTGGCGTCAGTACACAGCAACTTTGTTTATCGGCTCTAACGGCTATGTAGAACGTGCGGAATATGAATATCCTTATATGTATGAAAGCGGTATCATAAATTTTGAGTATGATGAGGCCGGACATCTGGTATATACGCGAATTGTCGAGAATAATGAGACGATGGAGTATACTCTGACGTATACAGATAATAATCTTACACAAGTCAGATATACCGAAACTGAGAATAATGTAATAGAGGATGGATATACAGCTGATTTCAGTTATTCGGGAGTGCCTAATAAGGGCGAACTTATGTATTATGATGAGATGTTCGGTCTTGAACTTGATGTAATGGAGTATGCTTATTTCGCAGGTTTGTTAGGTACAGCTTCTCATGAATTGCCTACCGGAGTAACGATACACGATGAAGATGATATTGAGACCGGGGCGTGTGTGTGGACACTTGATGCTGATAATTACCCGACTAAACTGGTAGCGGGTGAAGAGACTATGCTTTTCACATGGAGTGAAATAAGCGGTGTAGGAGAAGTTATAGATGAAACAGACGGTACTTTAGTTATCTATGGAGCAGATGGTGTCAGCCGTACAACTCCCGGATATGGTCTCAATATAATGCGTTATACCGACGGACATACGGTTAAGGTTTTACGTCGTCACTAATTCAATATCTATTTGTAAGATAAACTATTATGCTACATAATGAAGCGCCGGAAGTATTATAACAGTTACTTCCGGCGCTTCATTTATAATATTCTATCTTTATTTGAATATCTGTTTGCTTACAGTATTGCCTTGACGGACTATAACCGGTTGACCCGATACAGGAGCACTCAGACGTATACCCTGAAGGTTATAATACTCAGGTTCTCCTTCATAATCAGAGGAGATAATATTGTCAACTCCTGACTCAGCGAGTACATCGGCTATAGTGAAACGTTCCTCAGCCGCCGGAGTCATAGGATAAGAGACTGCGTTGACTACAAAACCTGTCTTCTGATCCACAAGGAAAGCAATCATAACCACGTTGTCGGGATTTATAGCCGGAGCTATAGCTGTTGATGGATCTCCTTCGGTAAGTTCAAGGTAAGTATCAGGCACTTCAATTTCATACTGGAAAGTAATATCCTGATTCATAGGAAGCAAGGTAGGAAGGGAGCCATCAATACCGTTATAGCCCCATATACCGCGCGCTACGTCTTGATAACGCATACCTTTGACGTATGTAGGCAGCTTGGTCCAACCACCCATGTCACCTTCGATGTTGTCACCTGAAGCGTAATTGCTCTGATACCATGCCGGGTGATTGAAAGTTACATTGTTTTCAGTCATTACAAGTCCTACAGCATACTGACCTTCCATGTCAATGGCTGAACGTACTGTTACATCACAGTTTAAATGAGGCGGATAAACATCTGCATCAGAATAAGCAGCAGACAGGGCTATGTCGGCTGTTACCACACGGTCAGCGTAAGTGCGAAGACGGCCGGCAGCAGTATTTGGATTAGAGGGATCGTAGATAAAGTCGAGATTGCCAAAGCCTAATACTTTCTCCTCACGTTCTGTACGGGTAAGGGGAGCAGCTGTCAGACCGAACTGAGCTGCATAGTCATCATTGACCATATAATCAGTTCCTGTACCGGGTATATGAATCGATATAGGAACAACACGGTCTTTCATCTCAGGATCGGTCATCATCGACTCGATAGTGTAAGAACCGAGAGGACAGTTGCCACACCATACACCGGTAGATTCTTCATAAAATACACGATGAACAGGGAGGAAAGCCAGACCTGTCAGTGTACCCGAAGCGGGAATAGCCGGTATATCGTCTGAAGCAAGACTTACAGAGTACTCTGAAACCTTACCGGCTTCGGCCACACCTGTAAATTCGAAACTGAATTCATCACCAACAGCAAGAGCATCTCCTGTACGGACATCTATATTGCCGTTGCCATCGTCAAAGGTAAGAGTCCATGCTCCTAAACCGGGAGCCTCAGTACCGCGTATAGTGGCACTGACTGTGTATTCACCCTGCTCCACATATTCGCCGGGACCCTGAATATTTACTTCAGCTATGTCGTGACGGCGTATCAGAACATTGTCTATAGCCAAGATGTCGCGCCCTTCATTGAGGTTAGCGAAATTGATATAGATTGTTTTACCAACCCAAGGATCAAGGTTAAGTTCGTAAGGAATAAAGTCACCTTCCATAATTTCAGGATCTGCACCGAGGCCGATTTGCTCGATATACATTGTCGGCTCTGTCGGAAGATTATCTTTATTCAACGGCTCTTCAGTAATAAAGACCCAAAGGTCACTGAGACGGTCGCCGCTACGTAGTACGTATGACTGGGCACCGAACGACAGCACAAATCCATCAGAAGGAATAGTTATGGCACGGCTGCCTATCCAGTCGTTTGAAGCTCCGGCATACTGGTAGGCCGAATGTGAGCATAGAAAACGGTCCTCGGAACTTGAAGAGTCTTTAAGCGGCCACCATGGCTGAGCCACACCGGCGCCGTCCATGAACAAAGGATTCACGTTAGGCAACGGAGGCAGGTTGTCAAGCTCAAGAACGATTGGGAAATCAACAAGATATTCTTCGTTGAAGTTCTGATTAAGAAGGTCGGTATGCGCAGCGGCCGTAAAGGCTAAAGGAAGCGCAAGCGAAAGAGTGAGAATATGTTTCATCTGAGTATATGTTTCATGAAGTCAGTTTATGACTTTTATGGATTTATAACCATCTGGAGTGTGAAGAGTTACTATCATAATGCCTTTGTGTGAAGGAAGGCGTAGAGTGCAGAGACCCTTGTCACAGCCTTCATAACGTGTCAGTATGCAGCCGGAAGGCTCAGTGACAGTTACCTCATATCGACTGTCGCTTTCCGGTAACATGAAGCGTAATTCACCGTTTACAACGTGCATGACGGTTTCACAATCTGATGTAACGGGAATAATACCGGAATTTCTGTCAAACTCTTCCTGAAGGGGATAGACTGTAGCGTTGAGTACAGTTCCGTCTGTATTGTCCATTACGTATGCCACAAGGCTTACATTATCAGGAATTGTAGCAGGATCTACCGATTCATCGGTAGGGTAGGTAAATAGCTCACCGAAATCAAGTGTCACATATCCGGGAGTATAGGCCGGTACAACTGCCGGATTGCCATCCCATACGACTTCAACGGGGTCGAAAGCGTGCGAAGCGCTGAGTGATACATGCTTATAGAACGATAACTCTGCGGGTATAACGCTGGGAAGGAAGTAATATTGTTCGTAAACTCCTAAACTACAGATATTCTGCTGCATCCAGCGTCCGTTGCCGTCAGGACGGTAATAGGGCGATGTCAGCACATAACCGACTCCGTAACGTTCCGGCTCATCAATGTCACGGTCAAACATCACTTCGACTGTAGCTGTGACATGCTCCCAATCACCTGTAGGCCCTTCCGATACCTTTATTGAAGCTATGGTAGGGTCATTTAGTGAATCAGCGAATTTCTTGGTATCTCCTCCTGCTGTCGATTTTTTACGGTTGAGCAGATAATATGGTATGGCATAGAAATTGAGATGGCTCCAGTATTCTTCATTGGCCAGTATATCGTTTGTGTGAGTGCATACAGCAATCATCTGACCAGGATACTGCTGCTCCAAACGAGCAATTTCAAGCACCCCCTCAGGACAGTTATTACACCATATACCTGTACCCTCATCCACAAGCAGATTGCGTGCGAAGCCCGAACGTGTAACGTCAGATTTTATGACCTGATGTTCATTGCCATCGGGAGTAGACAATACAACTTCGTATTCTGTCGTAGCATTATCCGGTGCTTCAAAGGGTATATCGAAATCGAGTGTTTCACCTGTCTTTACCGAATACGTCACGGGCCACACTGCACTGTCTTTACCTTCAGCACGTATTATCAGTTCCGAACCTTCAGCTATTTCAGCACCGCAATTAAACATCGATCCGAAAACGCTGAATTTCACATTGCGCGGATTTGCATTCTCGGCAAAGCGCGGTGTCAGATTCCGGCCGGTCAGCAGCGGTGCAGAGGGAATACCTACATATATCTCACCGATAGCTAACATATATCGGTTTACACTGACACATGCAAACTGTAGTTCTATCTTCTGGCCGGCGTAGTCATCAAGATGTGCTATACGTGTAGTAAATACATCTTGTTCTTCATCAACACGGCATAGCACCTGCCATGTATCGGAATCTTCAGTGCGTACACGTACCTCGTAAGCTTCCGGCATATCAGGCAGCACGGAACGTGCTGTCCAGCGTACAATAGCGCCTTCCGCTTCATTAGGAACTGTTACAGTAGGAATATTGAGTACATTCTCCACCGGTGTATCAACACCTGTTGAGGTAGGCGACAGAGCGCAGTAGGCCTTACCGAATACTTTAACAATCCAGCCGTCTTCGGTGTATCCGTTTTTATATCTGTCCTTTATAGGTTGTGCCTCACTCAAGGCTGCCGTTGTAATACCTGATGGAAAACGTCCGTTCTTAAAATTGGTCTGCCACAAATCTATCGGCGCCGATGCAAATGTCCACATCGGTCCGGATAGCATAAGCAGCGACACGAGAGTCAGTTGCTTCATTATGTAGTTATCTTACTTTACCATTACTTTACGTGACATATCACCGGCTTTCACTACATAGACACCTGTAGGTACATTTACCGATGTTCCGCGACCCATAAGACGACCATCAAGATCATAAACTTCACCCTGTGCACCGGCAAAATCTATACGGCCTTTGGAGATAACAACTGCAAGGTCTTTGTTTTCAGCGATAACCTCAACACCTACATTGTTAACCAGAGGTTCATCAAGAACTACCACAAAGGGGTAATACATATATTCGCCTATCGCAGGATGTATTTCCTGACGTATACCGCCAAGAACACGGCCATCATCTGAAGTCGACATTATAGCCGTTATAGCGGAAGCATTGGTAAATCCGAATGTATTGCTGATAACCTTCACTTCTTCTGTGCTTTCATTTCCTACTAACATACGGTCTCCGTTACAAAATACATACTGTCTGTCTGCACCTACACCGGTACTGAAAGCAGTGATACGGCCCTCGGCAGGATAGTCAAACATATTGTCTTCGGCTATATTGTAAATAATAGCATATTTACTCAGCTCATAATCTTCTCCGTCTTCACTGGTCCAATCCACTAAAGTACGGCAACCGTAGAAGTTACCCCATGCATCGGCTCCGACGAACTCGCCAGTGAGATACTGACCGTTCCAACCGTCTTTTATACCGTCAATATAATGCTGGGTAGAATAACCGAGTATTTCGCCCTTGTAATAGAAAGGTTCGATTTTATCCTCAAGCTCGTTCCAGAACACCATCTTACCGTCCTTATACAGAGCGGGCACTTCGGAACCGGTAGCGCAGTAGAGACGACCGCCAAGCACCGTACCCTCTGGATTCATACATTGCGGTATGAAACCCTGATGTGCAGGCAACTCTACCTCGGGATCAAATTCCAGATCATATTCCCAATCATCATTAAGGCGCCAGAAACATGGACGGTAACGTACTCCTATTCCCGACTCCGGCTCACTATAGGCTATCTGGCCGCCGATGACATTTCCGTCGGCAGTGACACACTTGGCAAAATTAAAGTTCTTTGACATAGGAGGAATCGGAAGGTCAACTATGAGTCCTTCCACAACGAAACAAGGCTGATAGCTTCCACCCTCTACGTAATAGCCGCCTACAGCCATACCGTCATCGGTAATATCGTAAAGCTCGATCTTGTTTTTATAGTCAGCGAAGACCTGTACGAACTGGTCGGGATTTTTTTCGTCCCAGATATAGCTATAGCTTTCGTCAGTAGCTGTGGCTACTACGTAGCGGCCGTTAGATGAGACAGCCACACGGTCACAGAGTTCGTCAGTAGTATAGTAACGAGCCTCTGCGGCGGCGGTTATGGTCATACCAAGCAGAGTAGTAGAGATAAGGATCTGTTTAATCATTTTATGTTATTTAATTCGTTATAATATTTTTATTTATAGGCTGTACACATCTCAAAAAACGGTTGTATTGTCTGATGGGAAACGGCCGTTTTCAAAATTAGTATATTATGAAGTTATCGGCGCCGATGCGGAAACCCACACCGGCGCGGATAGCATAAGCAGCGACACGAGGGTCAGTTGCTTCATTATGTAGTTATCTTACTTCACCATTACTTTACGTGACATATCACCGGCTTTTACTACATAGATGCCTGCGGGCAGATTTACTGATGCTCCGCGACCCATAAGACGGCCGTCAAGATCATAAACTTCACCCTGGACACCGGCAAAATCTATACGGCCCTTGGAGATAACAACTGCGAGGTCCTTGTTCTCAGCGATCACCTCGACACCTACATTGTTAACCAGAGGTTCGTCAAGAACTACCACAAAGGGGTAGTACATATATTCGCCTGTTGCAGGATGCATTTCCTGACGTGTGCCGGCAAGAACACGGCCATCGTCTGAAGTTGACATTACGGCAGTCATAGTCGAAGCATTGGTAAATCCGAATGTTTCGCTGATACTCTTCACTTCTTCCGTGCTTTCGTCACCTACTAACATACGGTTGCCGTCACAAAATACATACTGTCTGTCTGCACCAACACCGGTACTGAAGGCAGTGATACGGCCCTCGGCAGGATAGTCAAGCATATTGTCTTCGGCTATATTGTAAATAATAGCATATCTACTCAGTTCATAATCTTCTCCGTCTTCGCTGACCCAGTCAACTAAAGTGCGATAACCGTAGAAGTTACCCCATGCATCAGCTCCGACGAACTCACCGGTAAGATAATCACCCTTGCAGCCGTCTTTCATGCCGTCAATGTAGTAATTCTCGTAATAACCGAGTATTTCACCCTTGTAATAGAAAGGTTCGATTTTAGTCTCAAGTTCGTTCCAGAACACTATTTTGTTATCCTTGTATAAGGCAGGAACTTCGGAGCCGGCAGCACAGTAGAGACGACCGCCGAGCACAGTGCCCTCAGGATTCATACATGTTGTTATGAATCCCTGATGCTCGGGTAATTCTACATCCGGATCAAGTTCCAGATCATACTCCCAATCGTCATTAAGACGCCAGAAACATGGACGGAAACGCATTCCTACCTCAGATTCGGGATCGTTGTAAGCTATCTGGCCACCGATGACACTACCGTCAGATGTGACACACTTGGCAAAGTTAAGATACATTGCCATAGGTGAGTTAGGTAAATCTACGATGAGACCTTCCGTAACGAAACATGGCTGGTAGCTACCGGTACCTCCGTCTACTATATAGTAGGCACCAACAGCTGTACCGTCATTTGTGATGTCGTAAAGTTCGATTTTATGGTTGTACTCGTCTGCAAAGACCTGCTTGAACTGCTCGGGATTTCTTTCGTCCCAGATGTAGCTATAGCTGTCATCAGTAGATGTGGCTACTACATAGCGGCCGTTAGACGAAACAGCTACATGGTCACTGAGTTCGTCAGTAGTGTAATACTTAGTTTCTGCAGCGGCTGTCCCTGCTATACCAAGCAGAGCCGTAGAGATAAGAATCTGTCTAATCATTTTTATGTTTGGGTTGAGTTAATGGGATTATAGTTTTTTGTTTATGATGACTTTTTTACCATTTACAATAAACATACCTGTACCGGCTTCACGCAGTGAATCGGCTACACGTATACCCTGTATATTATAGACAGGACCACTCAGAGTGTCACCCTCGATAATTTCAACACTTACCGGAATACCACCTGTCAGAGTCCACTGCAGAGTTATTTCGGCGTTAGAATGACCTGACTGATGATCGGCAATCCAAACAGCATCACCGAACATGCCTTCGGGAATAACAAGAGTGTAGACACCATCATATACAGGTTCGTTGAAGTATGCGATTATGCTGCCCCATGAAGATGTGAAACTGAGAGCTATGTTACCCTGTTCTTCTGGCGCATCCATATAGAGAGTAAACATGTCGCTGGCGAAAACACAGTCAGCGGGCAATGTAAGACTTATGCTGTCAAAAGTGTCTACAAGCAGATTGCGTTCACCCTCAGCCGGTCTTACTGAAGCAAGTGTAAGGTCATAGACTACAGGTTCGCCGGCGAGAGCACCGTTAAATACATTATATACGACTTTCGTCTCGGCATTTGCATGACCGCTCTGACCTTCTGTCTCGATATATTCGTTATCAACTACAGTAGCGGCAGGTATAGTTACGGTGTATGTACCGTTAACTATAATCATGTTGGAAAGAATTGCCCAATAGTAATTTGCATAAGGACTATTGAGAGCAACTGTTTCGTTGTAACCGTTGGTAGATGTGATAGTTACTGTGGCATTATCGGCAAGACTCAGACCTTCACCGGCAGTCCACATTGCGAAATTGTCAAACTGTACTTCTTCAAGGTCAACTTCGCCCTCGGCAGGACGGAATTTGATAAACTCTATGTCATAGATTACCTCACCTGTAAGAGCGCCTCTGATTGTGTAAGTGAAGCTTTCCGGTTTAGTATTTACAGAACTTTCTGAATAATCTTCGTTCCAACATGTAATGCCACCTTTTTCAATAACGACTTCATATTTACCTGGCTCAGTGGCCGGAGTATCGAGTGTGCATGTGAACTCGAAGCCGTAACCCTTCTTTGTGATTTCTGAGAAGAACTCACCATTTTTAAGAATCTGTATGGCACCTGATTCAAGCTCAACCTCGGCGAGATCGGTAGAATCGAAAGTGATAGTAAACTGTGTCAGTTCTTCAACTACACCTGGGGTAGGATCGACTGTGTAAGAATAATTTGCTGCCTGTCCGCCTTCTATGGTGTATGTGAATGATACCGGTTGATTATTTAAGGTACAGTTTGCGTAATCTTCACTCCAGTAATAAATACCGTTTTTTTCGATTACAACCTCGTATGTACCTGACTCAGTAGCCGGAGTATCGAGTGTACATGTGAACTCGAAGCCGTAACCTTTCTTTGTGATGCCGGAGAAAAACTCGCCGTCTTTAAGAATCTTCACGTAACCGGATTCAAGTTCGACCTCGGCGAGATCGGTAGAATCGAAAGTGATGACGAACTGTGTCAGTTCATCGACTACACCGGGCGCAGGAGCAACCGTATAGTCAGCTGCCGAAGCTATTGCCGGCAACATCATGGCTGAAGCCGCGATGAACATGTTGAGATGTTTCATGCTGGTATGGATTAATGGTTATGTATGGTTGATTTTTGGTAATATGCTTGGCTGGACCCTATCTTTCGCTATGGTCTTACAGACCGTAAGCGGGGAATACGAATGCAAATCTACATAAAATCGGTGAGATTTTCACCTTTTTCAGTAAAAAATATTAGTTTTTCAGTAAAAAATATTAGCTGCATCTTTTAACTTAGCCAGATAAATATTCTAATACAAATAGAAAAAGCTATAATAAAAATCTTAAATTTGCAGCAAATTGGGACTAAAATAAAATTTTACAGTTGCGCCCTCTGAATCTCAGAGGGCGCAACTGTAAAATTGTCAGATACGGCTGTTTCAGTGCAGATTTTTGAAAAATTCTGTAGGAGAAAAATCATTCGGATATACGAATTCTGTGTTTAAAACCGTCATATTTGTAGTCTGTGCTACAGGTATGGTCACGATTCTGTTATTTTCGTGGCTGAAGCCACCCATAAGCCATTGCCCTCCTATAAATCCCAGACAGTATGGATCGAACATGACACGCTTACCTCCTCGGTTGAATGAAACAGAGTGGTTGGTAGCGATAGCTTCGACTGCTGACAACAGGCCTGATTCGCGTGCCGGTGCGTCGTCGAGCACTATTCGACGTTCGAGTGAGGCATGGTCTCCCGGCCATGGTGAACTGGCAAGTGCTTCAAGCATCAGCACACGCAGACTCCCCGGCAGTCCGTCGTCCCAGTCGGCCAGCGCATAGGTATTACCACGCTTGCGCTGACATAATATCCGAATACCGAATAAGCTTTCTATAGCCCATCTATGGTTATGAAAAGTACGCAACGGTAGAGGCACCTTGTCGGTGTTCAACGGACTCTCGGCCCAGCGTGCCGCAATCTCGTCATAGGTCAGATGAGGTGTGTGGCGCAGAAGCTTCACGAGCCACACATATCTTTGAAACAGGTCGTGGTTCATATACTTGCAGGTCATAAAGAGCGAATGGGTTGCAAATATAGAAAATAATAGCCCTTTTAACAAATAATAGTAACTAAAAAAAGAAAAACAAGTAATATTTGGACTATAAAGTAGTTATAGTATGCAAAAATGTTGCATTTAAGGCATATTTGTCATCATAAAACCTACGGTAGTCCTCATTATACACTGTAAATTCACATGGATAAACTGAACACTATATCTATTCCCTGCGCACTGATTGCGGCGGTGGGCAGACACGGCGAACTGGGTCGCGACGGACAGTTGCTATGGCCTATACGTGCCGACCTCAGACGCTTTCGCCGGCTGACTATGGGACACCCTGTCATCATGGGACGCAAGACATGGGAATCCCTCCCCGGCGGTGCTCTGCCGGGGCGCCGTAACATAGTGGTTAGCCGTCAGACCAGCTATCGTGCCGAAGGTGCTGAAACTGCCGCAAGTCTTGAAGACGCTCTTGCACTGTGTGTCGATGGACTGATGCCTTTTATAATAGGCGGTGGTGAGCTATATCGTCGTGCATACAGTCTGGTCACACATCTTTATCTTACGCATATTGACGCTGAATGTGCTGAAGCCGACACATGGCTGCCTTTACCTGACAGCTCGGAGTGGATAGTTACGGCCTGTGACAATTCCGGTGAGAGCGAGACCCCGGCTTATCGTTTTGTGGATTACGAAAGACCGGCACAATCATGAAAGTTGTGCTCATCAATAAGAGTGACGCTACCGGTGGAGCTGCCGTGGTGAGCGCACGGCTTATGGAAGCTTTGCGTGGCGAAGGGGTTGATGCCCGTATGCTTGTGGCTGAGAAATTGCGGCCTTCACCTTATATCGAATTAGCGGCCTCACGTGCAGCTTTGCGCCGTAGCTTTATGACTGAGCGGTTGCGCATATTCACCGCTAATGGCTTTGACCGTTCCACTCTTTTCAAGATAGATACCGCCTCGGACGGAGTGCCGTTGTGGCGCCACCGTTGGGTAGTTGAGGCTGATATAGTCTGCCTTAACTGGATAAATCAGGGACTGTTATCGTTACATGGTATACATGAGTTAGGACGCCTTGGTAAACCCGTAGTGTGGACAATGCACGATATGTGGTGCGCCACAGGCGTGTGTCATCATGCTTACGATTGCCGACGTTACGAGAAAGAATGTGGCGACTGTCCGTTGTTAGGCTCACGCCGTTCGCCCGATGATTTGTCGCATAGTATCTGGCAACGAAAACGACAACTCTACGGCAATACTCCGATGCACTGGGTGGCTGTAAGCAACTGGCTTGCCGGTTGCTGCCGTCGTTCTTCTCTTATGAATACACTTCCTGTCAGCATCATACCCAATGCTTTCCCTACTGATTCTTTACCCCCTCTTCGGCAGCGTACAGGCGAACGATTGCGCATGGTAATGGGAGCCGCACGTCTTGATGACCCTGTAAAAGGCTTACCGATATTGGTAGAACTCACAAAAATACTGGCGCGTGACTATCCTCAGCTTGCCGAACGTCTTGAACTGGTGACATTCGGTGCTGTCCGTGATGCTACAGCCCTTGACGGTATAGCCATTGCTCACCGTCACTTAGGTCTGTTGCATGGAGATGATAAAGTACGCGAAGTTTACGAAGAAGCTGACATCGTGATATCCTCTTCACTTTACGAAACTCTGCCCGGTACTCTTGTCGAAGGTCAGGCCTACGGCTGCATACCCGTAGCCTTTGACCGGGGTGGCCAGTCTGACATCATCGATCACGGCCGTACAGGCTGGCTCGCTCCGTTTAGCGGCGATTTGCAAACCGATGCAGCTGCTCTTGCATCCGGAGTAGCCTGGGCAGCCACCCAAGGCCATGACTGTCGCCTCGCAGCCCGTCATAGCGTCGAAGAACGTTTCTCAGCCCCCACAGTCGCACGCGCCTACATAACCCTTTTCAACAGCCTTTTGAACTCCTCGGCCTCTTCCTGAGACGAATACACTGTACCCATAGCAGGAAAATAAGACAGACGACTCACATATGGTACAGACCATGAACGGATTGAAGAAATCTGTATCGGGTCCGGTGTGAGCCGTCTGTCCTAAGACAAGTCAGTATATAACGTTCAGACTATTCTGAAGCAGACAGTTTCCGCAAAAGGAAAATATTAATATTATTTTATTACAGTTTTTGTTGTAATGTTGCC
>CAMWVA010000097.1 GCA_947177575.1 uncultured Porphyromonadaceae bacterium
GACCCCGACCTTGGCAAGGTCGTGCTCTACCAACTGAGCTATTTTCGCATTTTTATTACTTATAGAGTATCAAAACTCTTAAGAATCTGCTCTTAGAGAACCTCCCGTTCCCGTTTTGCGTTGCAAAGTTACAACCTTTAAAAATACTGTGCAAGTTTTTTTGAAATAAAATTTATAAATAATTTTTAATTATCTATTATTCAGGTAAATAAAAATATGCTAATCCGATGCTAAATTAGCTTTAGTAATTTTCTTCACTGAAGTATAGGATATAGAAAAGATTGTCAATGACTCCCGGAGCGAGTGGGCATAAGCTGTTGTTCAAGTTCTGGGTCTACATTATATTTGTGAGCCAGTTTAAGAGCTGCTTCAGCTTCAGAAAGCTGATAATTCTGCTTATGGAGCACTGCGCGTAATAGGTAAAGACGTCCGGATTGCGGAAACTGAGTCAATGCATTGCGTATAGCATCAGTAGCATCGAGAGGCTGATTATTCTCAATCAGATAGAGTGTGAGAAGAAAGTGATAAAATTCGTCCGACTCACGTTTCATGATTTCGCGTATATGGCTAATAGCTTCTTTATAATTGCCTTGTGCAGCCTGACACTGAGCTATTCCAGCTAAAGCGGCTGTATTGTCCGGGTTGATTTCGTGCAGAAGAGTAAAATCGGCTAAGGCCGCTTCAAAATCTCTACGATTAAGATATATCAAACCACGAGTTTCAAGTGCTCTTGGTAGCTCGGAATCGCATTGCAGAGCGAAAGAAAGATCATTGAGTGCACCGTCTATATTGTTAAGACCTATTTGTGCCAAAGCACGATTGATGAGTAATACAGTGCTACGGGGTGCACGTGATAAACCTATATCGAAAGCTTCGATAGCACCGGTATAATTACCTAATTGTGTCCTTACAGTGCCGAGGTTGGAAAGTAACAGCAGATTGCCTTGATTAGCTGGTTCAGAACGTAAAGCAGCTACAAGAGAGCGTTCGGCATCTACCCAACGTGAACGGGATATGTAATAATCGGCTGAGTCCACATACTGCATATAAGGAGTCACGGCTACTGAGTCAGACACAGTAGTGCAGGTGCTAAGAGCTACCATAAGGGAGGTTATAATATTCATAATTCTATAACGTCAGTAAATTCTTCAGATTGTTTTGTTATTGTAAAAAGAAAAGAAGACAAACAGCTAAGTAAAAACTGTCTGTCTTCTTTTCTTAAATTTAACACCTTTATCTAAGGTGAGTCAGTGGCGATAGGTATTACTGACGTTTAGAATAATTGTCAAGACCCATCTTCAGGAAGTTCTTGTAACCGGGTACATCTTCTTTATAGACGAATGCAGGTGCAAGAGGAGATCCGTTCTGGTCAACAATTACATGGAATGGCTGGGCATTTGCACCGAACTTAGAACGTTGCAGATAACTCCACTTATCACCCACAGTGCGAAGAGTCCTGACTGTACCGTCTTTTTCAGTAACTTTGATAGGTTCGGGAAGAGGAGCTTTCTCATCAACCATCAGAGTTACAAGTACAAAATCATTATCAATTGAGTTTTTAACATCAGGATCAGTCCATACGGCACCTTCGAGTTTACGGCAGTTAACGCATCCATGACCAGAGAAGTCAATAAGAACAGGTTTGCCAAGTTGTTTACCAAGACGCATACCTTCGTCGAAATCAGCTACCTGAGCATGAACGTCGCCTTCGTAGAGTGTGAAATCCTGAGTAGAAGTAGGCGGAGCAAAAGCACTAATACTCTTCAGAGGAGCACCCCAGAGACCGGGCAGCATATAAACAGCAAAAGCCAAAGATATACAAGCCAGCATAAAACGTCCGACGCCTATCTTTTCAAGTTGGTCATCGTGAGGGAAAGTGATTTTACCGAGAAGGTACATACCGAGCAGGGCAAAAATAACAATCCAGAGAGAAACAAACACCTCGCGGTCAAGTATACGCCAGCCGTATGCAAGGTCAGCCACTGAGAGGAACTTGAGGGCAAGCGCCAACTCAAGGAAGCCAAGAACTACTTTAACAGTATTCATCCAACCACCGCTCTTTGGCATAGACTTGAGCATAGTCGGGAACATAGCGAACAGTGTGAATGGTAATGCAAGAGCTAATGCAAAGCCAAACATACCGATAGCAGGCGAGATAAAGTTGCTTGTGGCGGCTGCTTCAACCAACAGAGTGCCTATGATAGGACCAGTGCAGGAGAAGGAAACGAGTACCAGTGTGAAGGCCATGAAGAAGATGGAGAGCATACCTGTAGTAGCATCTACTTTTGAGTCCATCTTATTAGTCCATGAAGCGGGGAGTGTAAGCTCGAAACCACCCATAAACGAAATGGCAAACACTACAAGAAGAAGGAAGAAGATGATATTGAAGACTGCACTTGTGGCGAGTTCATTAAGTGCTGAGGCACCGAACAGGATAGTAACAAGGAGACCAAGTACTACGTAGATGACAATAATAGAAGCACCGTAGGTAGTAGCTGCTGCTATTGACTTGCTGCGTGACTTGTTCTGCTTAAGGAAGAAAGATACAGTCATCGGAATCATAGGCCATACACATGGAGTTACCAAAGCTATAAGACCACCGATAAAACCAGCCAGGAAAATATACCAAAGGCTACGACCCTGCTGTTCCGGATTATCTTCAAATACTTTCAGTTCAGCCTCTACATTAGCCCACCAGCCTTGTTCGGGAGCATTGATACCACTAAGATTCGCACCCGGTGTGAGTGCAGGAGTATTAGCCTGGAGTGAATCTGTCATTGTGGCTATTGCCTCGGCTTTCTGTTCAACAGTGGTCTCAGGAGCAGCTTCAGACTTGGGTTCGGGTTCTGTTGCTTTGGCAGCTACCGGAGCTTTACCTTTGAATGTCTGTGAAGCGAAGAGAGGAACACAGCCGGAGTCGTTACAGGCCTGGCCTTTCAGTTCGACATCAACCGAGAAATCAGGTGCCGTAGGTATAAGCTTCTGTGTAAAAGTAACCTTACCATCGTAGAAGTATTGATCAACTTCGAATACATCATCAAATTCTTTGGTGTAAGCTTTGTTAGCTTTAGGTTTACCATCAAGTTTACACCCTTTTACATCGAAGAAAAATTCGAGAGGATTAGAGCCTCCGGGGGGATTTTCTACCGCATACATGTGATAGCCCGGGGCGACTGTAGCCGTTATTTCGACGGCTGGATGGTCAGTGTTGTCGCCGACCAGTTTCATGCTCCAGCTTACCGCATCAGCAGCCCACATTGAGACTGCTACAACGATAAGAGCAAAAGTCAGAAAGTACTTTTTCATGATTATTTTAAATAGTGGTTAGTGTCAAAAATGATAGTCATGACTCAGACTCTTCCGATTCTATAGCAGGAGCCACGGCTGCCTGTTCGACAGTCTTGCTACCGGTCTGGAATACCAAAGCCACGACTTCACAATTCTCCGGTACCCATTTCTCATCAAGGATAATTGAGCCGGACCCGGTGATTTTCTGTTCTGTTACGAAATTCTGTCCTATCTGTTCACCCCATGTACCATTAAGTGAACCACGTAGTACATGATTATGGGAATAGTCGACGATTACTTTTCCACCGAGATTCATCTGGAGGCCGTGAATATCATTTTCCATTACCCAAAGTAATACGCTAAGCTCACCGGTATACATCTGATTAAATACAGTCTCAAAATCAGCCTTAAGTTCACGTGATTCAACGTCGTAAGTGGTCGTTACGTGTAAATCTACAGATGCAGGAATTTTAAGTGCTTCTATTACAGATGTGGTCCAAAGATCTGTATTATACATTAATTCACCGCCGTTAACCATTGCAGCCGGAAAAGCATTTGGCTGGAAATATTCGTAGTAGGCAGTGGCTAACGGACTGGTGAGGTTGAGGCCGGCAAGTGGCATAGTGTTTGGATTATTCTCCGGGTGCATACCGACTACTACCACAGAGCCTGGAAATTGTTCCTGAAGATTATGCAGTACTGCCGCACCGTTAGGACAGTTGACACAATTCATACCTGTGAACTCCTGAATAAGCACTACACGAGAAATCTCGGGACGTTCAACGGGGATGTAACGGTCATTCTCATCTATATTGTCGCAGGCTGTCAATGCTCCAGCAAATGCACAGGCAGCCAAACCTATAAATAATTTATTGCTCATTATTAAGAATAAATAAAATTATCAGAATGTATAGTTATAACTAACTTGGAAACCTTTGGTAGCAGGTACCCAACGACATACGCCACCTGAACAGTTGTAGCCTGCACGAGTACGGCCATAACCAAAAGTGAATCGGTTTGCTTTATAGTTATAAGTAACTAAGGCATTATAGTAGTTGATATTGGTCGTACCGGCATTGTAGGTATCAGAGAAAGTGAACATCCAATGTGGAGCTAACGAAAGCTCGACGAGTCCGGACAGCCAATCGCCTTCGTCTTGTTTGGTAGTGAGGTATTGAAGTTCCCAGCGCAACTGAGTTCTTTTTGCCATCTTCCACTGTCCCTCGAGTATAAAGATATTAGCTGTGACCATAGCACCGTTTACACCGTGTCCTTCAACTACTTCCTGATTGTATTTCTGGAAGAGGTAGAATAAGGTAAACGAAAGTTTACGATTGAATTTCTTACTTATATCGAAATTAATATCGGCATAATTAAGACTACCCATTTTCCAGAACGGAGCACCATATTGATTTGTGCCCATTGCCGGTTTGTGAGGATCACTTCCCTCAGGAACATTTCGGTCAAGAGCAGTAATGTACGAACCGGCTAAGTGTACTGTAGTGCCGTATTTACCTCCTATGGGTGTTCCTTTCTTAAAGAGATAGCTGAGTTCAGCCTGTAATGCCCACTCACCATCAGGCTGGGTAGCATAGGGATACATGGCAGCCAAAGCATAAGTCTGTGTAAGAGTAAATGCCGGCAAGTGATTAACGTATGAAGATATGCCTACCTCAGAACGCTTGGAACGGAAACTCATATTGTCACTACGTTTGGCCTGGACCAAAGCCGAGAAGCCACGTGACGAATATGAACCTGAAAGAAGAACGGCTGAACCACGTCGGTAAGTATAATTGTTGTCAGCACTGGGGTCATTGTTTTTGGTTGCCACTTCAGCGAGAATACTGAAATCGTGCAGACGTAACTTAGCACGTGCGTCGAAGGCGGCTGTATTACGCGGTAAGTGAAGTCGGCTATCTAAGGCAGGTTGTACAAGAATAGTCTCGTCTTTCTCATGTTTCCCTACATAAGAGAAGCCTAACATTAAACCATAGTCAGGTCCAAATGCTTTTTTGAATGATTCGTCAAGACTCCATTCAGCATCGGCCCCCCATATCCATGAAGAATTGCGTTCCCAGTAGCGACGTTGTTTTCCGGCAAGACCTGTAAAATATACTCCGGGAGTAGGATTAAGTTTGATACGCCCTCCGCGCAGAGCATTGTCCACACCGAGAGAACGTTCCTGATAAGTACGTAGGATAAGACCTGAACCAAACTGTTCGTAGTAATCGCCAACGGTAAGTTGTGCCCATTTGTAACGTCCTGTAGCCCAGATGTAGGGTACACCCCAGCCGGCAAAATCGGTATCATAACCGGGTAATGGCCATTTTGTCCACTGGAAACGGCCTCCTATTGATACGTAAGGCGCGTTGATAGTGAGATCAAAATAAGTGTTGTTTAGAACGTCTTTTTCATACTTACCGGTATTAATAGCTGCATCTTCCTGTGGAATAAGGAATTCTGACTGTATTGAACCTGTAGCTCTTATCTGGCTTGACCAACTGCGAGTCGTCAGCGAAATATTAGTCAGGTCATCAGTAACATTTACGCTCTTGCTAACCAAGCCGGGATAGAATATATGTAGCGTAGATACATCAGCAGGAACGGTAATCTTAAAATTACCTTCATTATCGGTGACTCCTACAGTAGAAGTGCCACGATAGGAGATAATAGCGCCTGAGAGAGGCTGGCCGTCACGGCCAGTGACAGTACCTTGGCAGGTAATGCCATCAGGGTTCTGAGCTAAAGCGGCCGAAGCGGAAGCAGCCATAATGGCAGCTGTAAGGAACAGTCGTTTCATAAAAGACTTAAGTTTTTGATTGGTAGTAGCTCTAAGTTTAGTTGGAAAGGTGATTTAAGGAAAGATATTGAGATGAGAGAGTCTGTGGAAGCTGTTTTTATGCTGCCGAAGTAGGAGCAGTAAAATACACATACAGCTTGCGCAGGTACTCAGGCACCTGCACAAGCCGAAAATGTCTTGAACTTACATGCTGAAAAATAGGGCACTGTCAGAGTGCTTTCTTGACAGCCTCGAGGATATCCTCCTCGCCACCGTCGACATAACCCTGGTGGTTCCAAACGATGTTACCCTGTCCGTCGACTACGAAAACATGAGGAATATCGTTAACACCAAGCTGACGCTTGAATTCGCCATTAGGATCAAGAAGTACTTCATATTCCCAGCCTTTGCTTTGTACGAGAGGTTTTACTTTCTGCTCGTTCTGAGCTTCATCAATGCTGACAGCATAGACTTTGACACCGGTTTCCTCCTGCCAGTCATCATAGACTTCGGCAATGGCCTTTAGTTCACGCTGACATGGTTTACACCAAAGAGCAAAGAAGCTAATGACGAAGGGCTTACCATCATTGTCAAGTTGAGCTGTATCAATAGTCTTTCCGTCAAGGTTCTTAAGAGTGACCGACGGGAGAGCTGCGTTAGCTCCGAATGCGGTAAGAGCCAAAGCGGCGGCAATCCAGAATTTTTTAAACATATCAGTCAGGTTGTGTTTAATTGGTTAATCATCATTTTTTGAGTGGTCGATCAGATTATAATGAGCGACTAACTCAGGAAAACAATCAGGTGGACCATAAGGGCCAACATGGTTAAAATAAAGCGTGCGCTAAGTTACGATGAAATTTTCATACCTGCAAGCTGTGAGGCGTAAAGAATATAATTATCATCGAAATTAAGCACTACAATTTCTATAATTTCTGACAATATAAACGTAGCGAAGGTTTACATATTATACTTGTGTTAGTTCATAATACATGTAAA
The DNA here is from genome assembly GCA_947177575.1 of uncultured Porphyromonadaceae bacterium. Classification (GTDB taxonomy): domain Bacteria; phylum Bacteroidota; class Bacteroidia; order Bacteroidales; family Muribaculaceae; genus Lepagella. The sequence goes on from CAMWVA010000097.1 coordinate 7,064, forward strand.
AGTATGTAAAATAAGTAAAATGGAAAAGAAGAAATTAAAATGAAAAAGTAAAAGGACGAAAGATTTTGAAGGCTTAAAAAAAATGGTTAAATTTGCCTCCTGTAAAAGTCGGTTGAAATACCGACACCATAATACCAAGATTATCAACAACCACTCTCGGAGGAGGGTATAATCTAAATACACATGAAAACAAAACGATTGCTGCTCGGCGACGAGGCCCTTGCCCTTGGAGCCTTGAATGGCGGACTATCCGGTGCCTACGCATATCCCGGTACACCGTCAACCGAAATTCTGGAATATATACAATCAGCACCTTTGACTAAGGAGCGTTCGATACATTCTCATTGGTCAAGTAACGAAAAGACTGCTGTAGAAGAGGCATTGGGTATGTCTTTCTGCGGTAAGCGTGCCATTGTGTCTATGAAGCATGTCGGACTCAATGTGGCAGCTGATCCGTTTGTCAATTCCGGTATGACAGGTGCTAATGGCGGTTTGCTTGTAATAGCTGCTGATGATCCTTCAATGCACTCGTCTCAGAATGAGCAAGACTCCCGTTTTTATGCGGATTTTGCAATGATTCCTGTTCTTGAACCAAGTGACCAGCAAGAAGCATACGATATGGCACGTTATGGTTTTGAACTGTCGGAGCGTCATTCGATACCTGTAATGGTAAGGCTTGTGACACGTCTTAGTCATTCGCGTGCTGTAGTAGAGACGGATGATGAGCCGCTTCCCGAAAATACACTTCATTATCCGGCTCAGCCGCGTCAGTGGGTACTTATGCCTGCTATATCACGTGAACGTAACAAACGTCTTGTAGCTGATTATGAGAAACTCGGTGAGGAGTCATCTGAATCACCTTTTAACCGCTATGTTGACGGTGAGGACCACAGTATGGGTATAGTAGCCAGCGGTCTGGCATGGAATTATCTTATGGAAGCATGCGGTGGCAAGTGTCGTTTCCCAGTAGTAAAAGTATCGCAATATCCTTTACCCAAGAAACTTATAAACCGTCTGTTTGATGAGTGTGAGACAGTGCTTGTGCTTGAAGAAGGGCAGCCTTTCATAGAAAAACAGTTGCGTGGTGTTCTTGACCGTACGGGTAGAATCTTCGGTAAACTCTCAGGTCAGGTGGTACGTACAGGTGAACTCACACCTGATGAAGTACGTATGGCTCTGCATAAAGTAAAAGCAGATATAGCTGAAACGGCTCCTGTGGATCCGAAAGCTCCGTCGCAGATAGTTAAACCTCGTCCGCCAGCTTTGTGCCAAGGCTGTGGTCATCGTGATGTCTATCATGCTCTTAATGACGTTTTGGCTGAGTATAAGAATCCCCGTGTATTCGGCGATATAGGCTGCTATACTCTCGGTTTCCTTTCGCCTTTTAACGCTATTGATACGTGTGTGGATATGGGTGCCTCAATCACAATGGCAAAAGGCGCTGCCGATGCCGGGCAGCACCCTGCTGTAGCTATAATCGGTGATTCTACGTTCACTCATTCAGGTATGACAGGACTGTTGGATGCAGTAAATGAAAATTCCAATATACTGGTAATTATATCTGATAATCTGACCACCGGTATGACGGGAGGACAGGACTCACAAGGTACAGGTAAACTCGAAGCTATATGTGAGGGTCTTGGAGTTGATCCGGCACATCTGCATACGATAGATTCGTTACCTAAGAATCATGATGAGATGATGAGAATATTCCGTGAAGGAATTGACTATCCCGGACTGTCAGTAGTAATATCACGTCGTGAATGTATACAGACCGCCCGTCGTCATGCCAGTGCCAAAGCTAAAGCAGCTCAGAAGTAAATTGTGAATAGATGTCAGGGAAATCTACAGAATTTCTATCTGATAATAAAAAACATAGATAAAACGCCATGAAACATGATATAGTATTGGCCGGTGTAGGAGGCCAGGGAATACTTTCGATAGCTACCATACTTGGTGCTGCTGCCCTTAAGGAGGGATTACATCTGAAACAGGCCGAGGTGCACGGTATGAGTCAGCGCGGCGGTGATGTACAGTCTAACTTACGTCTGAGCAGTGAAGCTATAGCTTCTGATCTTATACCGTTAGGAGGTGCTGATCTTATAGTATCACTTGAACCTATGGAGGCATTGCGTTATCTGCCGTATCTGAGTAAAGAAGGCTGGATTGTGACTAATACCACACCTTTTATCAACATAGACAATTATCCGGATATGGCCGATATCGAGGCTGAGCTGGCTGCGCAGGGACGTGTTATAGCATTCGATATGGATGCTTTGGCAAAAGAAGTGGCTTCTGCACGCAGTTCAAATATGGTGTTGTTGGGAGCAGCTTCACCTATGATAGAAATTGCCAGTGAGAAGATAGAAGATGGTATACGCAATGTGTTCGGTGCTAAGGGTGAGAAAATAGTTGAAGCCAACATAGCCGCTTATAGAGCCGGACGTGAATATGCCGAGAAAATAATAAAAGAGAAGAAACAGACGGTTTAACCATACCCGTACAGAATATTAAGAAGACATGTTTCCTATAACAAAAGAAACTCTGGGAGCAGTGGCCCAGCGTCTTGAAATTCCAGATATAAATTCGGCTACTATAAGACAGATAGCTGCCTTGGCTGCACAGTTAGAGGCGGAGGCAGGTGAAAACTTTATTCATCTTGAGCTTGGTCAGCCCGGTCTGCCTGCGGAACAGATAGGTATCGAAGCGGAAATTGAAGCATTGCGTTCTGGTGTAGCAAACCGTTATCCGGATATAGCAGGTGTACCGGTACTTAAACGTAACGGATCAGAATTTCTCAAGGCATTTCTTGATGTTGAGGTATCTCCGCGCAGTATAATACCGACAGTAGGCTCAATGCAAGGTAGTTTTACCCTTATGCTGCTTTTACGTCAGCGTCTTGAGGGTAAAGATACTATGTTATTTATGAATCCTGGCTTTCCAGCACAGCGCCATCAAGCTAAGGTGCTCGGAATAGCACAGGAATCGTTTGATATATATGAATATCGTGGTGCAAAGCTTGAAGAAAAGCTTGAAAGTATCTTTGCAAAAGGAAATATCACCGCCATGATATACAGCAATCCTAATAATCCGGCCTGGACTAATCTTACCGATGAGGAGCTTGAGGTTATAGGCCGATTGGCTACTAAATATGATGTAATAATTCTTGAAGACCTTGCCTACCTCGGTATGGATTTCAGACAGGACTTCAGCCGTCCGTTTGAAGCACCCTATATACCTACGGTTGCCAAGTATACGGATAATTATATTTTGTTGGTATCCGGTTCAAAGATATTCAGCTATGCCGGTCAGCGAATTGCTATGGTGTGCATGAGTGATGCGGTATTCGGACGCCACTATAAGAATCTTGAAGACTTCTATGAAATGCCTTCGTTTGGAGATGCTTATATATTCGGTGTGCTTTATACTGCTTCGAGCGGTGTCTCGCATTCAGCTCAGTATGCTTTAGCAGCAATGTTAAAAGCTGCAGTAGCTGGAGAATTAAACTTCGTAAGTACCACACGTGAGTATGGTCGTAGAGCAGAAGTAGTAAAAAAGGCCTTTACAGATAATGGTTTCCATCTGGTATATGCTATTGATGGTGATCAGCCAATTTCTGATGGTTTCTTTTTTACAGCCGGTTATCCGGGTTTGAGTTCCGCAGACCTACAAGCCGAATTGTTAAGATACGGTGTGTCAACAATATCGTTGAGTTCGACCGGAAGTGAACAGCCTGGTGTTCGTGTGACGGTATCCACAATATCCGATGACTCTGCTTTTGAGACTCTTAAGAAGCGTCTGGAAGCTTTCGACCGTGATCATAAATGTGGTAAATAGGCAAGTAGTCCTGAGAATTATAAGCCGTAAGACTTTTATATGAAAGTGAACTACACTACAGCCCAAGAGGCTGTAAAGCTGATAGAGAGTGGTGATCACGTTTACATACAGGGCTCTACATCAGTACCTGAAGTACTGGTAGCGGCCTTAGCTGACCGAGGTAATGAACTGCGGGATGTGACACTTTATTCAGCCTTTGCAGTAACGAAAGGTCCAGCCCCCTATTGTAAACCTGAATATAAGGAGTCATTTTTAGTTGATTCATTTTTTGTCTCTAACTCAGTGCGTCAATGGATAGCAGAAGGCTACGGTACTATGACGCCACGCTTCTTAGGGGAGGTGCCTGCGCTTTTCCGAGACGGTACATGCCGTGTGGATGTGGCTTTACTGAATTGTTCGATGCCTAACGAAGAGGGGTACGTCAGTTTCGGTGTGTCTGCGGATTTGGCTACCGCCGCTACTGAGTGTGCAGATAGAGTGATAGCACAGATAAATCCTCACATGCCGTTTTCGTACGGGGATCCTGTTATTCATCTGTCACAATTGTCGGCAGCAGTTATGGTTGACGAGCCGCTTGTAGAAGTACCTACTGCCATACCTACTGAAAAAGAGCTTGCTATAGGTAATTATATAGCTGAACTGATACCTGATGGGGCTACTCTCCAGATTGGTGTCGGCGGTATACCTAACGCAGTAATACGGGCATTGGAGAATCATAAGCATTTAGGTCTGCATACAGAAGCAATGACCGATGGTGTATTACCTTTATTAGAAAAAGGTATTATAGATAATACTCAGAAAAAGGTAATGCCGGGTAAATCAGTAGCATCATTAGCTCTTGGCTCGCGCAGACTTTATGATTATATGGACGGTAATAAAGATATAATTTTTAAGGATGTGGCATGGACTAATAATCCGTTTATTATAGCACAGAATCCTAAAGTTATGTCAATAAATTCTTGTTTGGAAATAGATCTGACAGGTCAGGTATGTGCCGATTCGATAGGTACACGTATATTCTCAAGTGTAGGTGGGCAGCATGATTTTGTATATGGATCATCACAAAGTGAGGGTGGAAAATCATTTTTGGCAATGTTAGCTACCACTAATAAGGGCGCTACAAAAATCAAACCTATATTGACACCTGGTGCCGGTGTGGTAACTACACGCTTTCAGACTAACTATGTAGTGACAGAATATGGTGCTGTAGATTTACGAGGTAAGAATCTTGCACAACGTGCTAAACTGATGATATCGGTAGCTGCACCAGAATTTAGAGAAGAACTTGAGAGAGCCGCAGCCGAAAGATTCGGCTATAGTTTCCTTCGCCTTAAGAATTAATTAAGATGATTAGAAATAATCTGTTTTAAGGCTGTTTTTAAGGTCTTTTATAATAAAGGCTGTTAGTAATATTACTGACAGCCTTTATTATCTTTAATAGGGTTAGAATGGCTTAATTTAGACATCCTAAATGATATTTGTACTTTATGTAAGGTTTAGAATAATGTATAAAGTCTAAGAAGAATAGGTCGGTGTTTAATAATTGAAGATAATAGTATTAAAGTAGAAGAAATTTATTTTTTTCATTAATCTGTATGCC
>CAMWVA010000098.1 GCA_947177575.1 uncultured Porphyromonadaceae bacterium
ATATTATACTCATGATAATGAACGCTTAATCTCCTGTCCTATGGGACAATGTTCTGTATTAAAATTTTCTGATTATAATATAAATATTGTAATAGCAGATGGTAATCCTTACAGTTTCAATCAAATTCCTACACATTGCGATATGCTTATCATCGGACGCAACTGCCAATGGACAATTAGTCTTTTACACCAATTATATAATCCTGATTTAGTGATAATTCATTCTTCATTATTACCTCATCTTCGTAAAAGAATAACACTGGAATGTGAAGCAAGACAAATTCCAGTCTATTCATTAGCAGAAGATGGACCATTAGCATTAGACTTTACAAAAACATTTGTTCCTGCCTATATGTTATAATAACAAAGAAGCATATTTACGGCTTACCAAATTTAGTAATAGTTAGACTGAAATTTTAGATTCTTCCAACAAATATTATAAATCTACTAATAAATTTGGCACGATATTTGCTTCTTCTAAAAGACAAAATATAAATTCTATAAACCATTAATTATAATATTTCATGACACTCAAACCATTAGCCGACCGAGTTCTTATTCAGCCCACTGCAGCTGAAGAAGTTACCCTCGGAGGTATTTACATTCCGGATTCAGCTAAAGAAAAACCATTGAAAGGCACTATTCTTGCTGTTGGTAACGGTACAAAAGATGAACCTATGCTCCTTAAAGAAGGAGATCAGGTTCTCTATGGTAAATATGCAGGTACAGAAGTTGAATTTGAAGGTACTACATATCTGATGATGCGCCAGAGCGACGTTCTGGCTAAGATTGAAGCCTAATCCAATTTAATTTTTAATAGTGACCTCTATCTATTCAGCAAAAATATCTGCTGAGATAGAGCAATTACTTACTTCAAAGCTTAAAATTCCCTGCCGGAGGAAAAGAATGTTATTTATTCTCTTAGTTTCCGGTTTACAATTATGGCAAAAGAAATAAAATTTAATATTAAAGCTCGTGAAGAGCTTAAAAATGGCGTTGATGCTCTTGCAGATGCTGTCAAGGTAACTCTTGGTCCTAAAGGACGGAATGTTATTATTGAAAAGAAATTCGGTGCTCCTCACATTACTAAAGATGGTGTAACGGTAGCACGTGAGATTGAGCTTGAAGATCCTTTTCAGAATATGGGCGCCCAGCTTGTAAAAGAGGTAGCCTCAAAAACTGGTGATCAAGCTGGTGACGGTACCACAACAGCTACAGTACTTGCACAGTCTATTATTAATGTAGGCTTAAAGAACGTTGCTGCAGGTGCTAATCCTATGGACCTTAAACGTGGTATTGACAAGGCTGTCTCTAAAGTAGTCGAAGGCATACGTGCTCAAAGTGTAGAGGTAGGTGACGATATCAATAAGATTGAGAATATAGCCCGTGTATCGGCTAATAATGACGAAGAAATAGGCCGTCTTATTGCTGAGGCTATGCAGAAGGTAAAAAAAGAAGGTGTTATCACTGTCGAAGAGGCTAAAGGCACTGAAACAACAGTTGACATCGTAGAAGGTATGCAGTTCGATAGAGGTTATATATCTCCTTATTTCGTAACTAATAGCGAGAAAATGGAGTGTGAAATGGATTCACCATATATACTTCTCTACGACAAGAAAATAAGCAATCTTAAAGATATGCTTCCTATTCTTGAAGCAGTAGCTCAGAGCGGTCGTCCATTGTTAATCATTGCTGAAGATGTTGACAATGAAGCCCTTGCAACGTTAGTTGTCAATCGTCTGCGTGGCTCTCTTAAGATATGTGCAGTAAAAGCTCCTGGATTTGGAGACCGTCGTAAGGAAATGCTTGAAGATATAGCTATTCTTACAGGTGGTACTGTTATCAGTGAAGTTAAAGGCATGCAGTTGGCACAAGCCGGTATATCTCAGCTTGGTACTGCTGAGAAGGTCACCGTAAATAAAGACAATACTATTATTGTTAATGGTGCAGGTTCTAAAGAAGCAATTGCAGAGCGTGTAAATCAGATTAAGGCTCAGATTGAGACTTCTACCTCATCATACGATAAAGAAAAACTTCACGAACGCTTAGCAAAATTGGCAGGCGGAGTTGCGGTCCTCTATATTGGTGCACCTTCAGAAGTTGAAATGAAAGAAAAGAAAGACCGTGTAGATGATGCTCTTTCTGCCACACGTGCTGCTATAGCCGAGGGTATAGTACCTGGTGGAGGTACAGCCTATATACGTTGTCTTCCTGCTCTTGACGAATTAAAAGGTGTTAATGATGACGAAAACACTGGTATCGCTATTATACGTCGTGCTATTGAAGAACCACTACGTCAGATTGTAGAAAATGCTGGTGTAGAAGGAGCTGTTATAGTACAGCGTGTAAAAGAAGGTACAGGTGATTTTGGATATAACGCACGTACCGGTGAGTTTGAGAATTTCTTTGAAACAGGAGTTGTTGATCCTGCCAAAGTAACTCGTGTAGCTCTTGAAAATGCCTCAAGTATTGCAGGTATGTTCCTTACAACCGAATGTGTGATTGCTGATAAGAAAGAAGAAACTCCCGCAGCTCCTATGGGTGGTGCTCCCGGTATGGGAGGCATGATGTAATACTTACTATTTATAATTATAAAAAGGCTTGAGAAACCGTTAATTGATTTCTCAAGCCTTTTTTTCATTACATATTATTTTGTTCATTGACTCTTTTAAACTAACTTTGTGACCAACATCTATATCTCAACCATGAAACATAACAATATACTTTTGTCTGCCGAATGGCCTGAAATGCCTGAATTCATTGAAGGTATTAGACGTGCTCCCGATCGTGGGTACACCCTGACTCCCGAAAAGACTATAACAGCTCTGAAAAATGCGCTGCGGTATTTACCGGAAGAACTCCATGCACAAGCTGCACCTGAATTTCTGGAAGAACTGCGTACACGTGGACGAATATACGCATATCGCTGGCGCCCGAAAGGAGATTTAAAAGCTAAACCTATTGATGAATATAAAGGTAAATGTTTAGCAGGTAAGGCCTTTCAAGTAATGATTGATAACAATCTTTGCTTTGATATTGCCCTCTATCCTTATGAATTGGTTACATACGGAGAAACCGGACAGGTATGTCAAAACTGGCTGCAATATCGTCTTATAAAGAAGTATCTCGAAGAAATGACTGATGAACAGACTTTAGTCTTGGAATCAGGTCATCCTCTCGGACTATTTCCTTCCAAAAAAGATGCACCAAGAGTTATTATAACCAATGCCATGATGGTAGGCATGTTTGATAACCTACATGATTGGCACGAAGCTATGCAAATGGGAGTAGCAAACTATGGTCAAATGACAGCAGGTGGGTGGATGTACATTGGTCCCCAAGGTATTGTACATGGTACCTTCAATACACTCCTCAATGCAGGACGAATGAAATTAGGTGTACCACAAGATGGAGACTTGTCAGGGTATCTATTCGTATCCTCTGGGTTAGGAGGTATGAGTGGCGCACAGCCCAAGGCAGCCCTTATAGCAGGTGCAGCAGCTATAATAGCAGAGGTTGATGCTTCGCGTATTGAGACACGCCGTAGTCAAGGATGGGTACAGGAAGTAACTGATGATGTCGCAGAAGCTTTCAAAATGGCAGAAGAAGCCATGGCACAAAAGAAACCTATTTCTATTGCCTATCATGGTAATGTAGTAGACCTGCTCAACTATGCTGTCAAAAACAATCGACACATCCATCTACTTAGTGATCAGACCTCATGTCACGCTGTATATGAAGGAGGATACTGTCCTGTAGGATTAAGCTTCGAACAGCGAACTGAGCTGTTACATAAGAATCCTGAAGAGTTCCGTCGTAAGGTAGATCAGTCATTACACCAACATTTCAAAGCTATTAGCCAGTTAGTTGATCGAGGAACATATTTCTTTGATTATGGCAATTCATTTATGAAAGCTATCTACGATGCTGGAGTAAAGGAAATATCAAAGAACGGTATTGATGAAAAAGACGGATTTATATGGCCATCCTACGTAGAGGATATTATGGGTCCAATGCTTTTCGATTTTGGATATGGTCCATTCCGTTGGGTATGTCTAAGTGGTAAACACGAAGATTTAGTTAAGACCGATAAGGCAGCTATGGAATGTATTGATATTGAGCGACGCGGTCAAGACAGAGATAACTATAATTGGATACGTGATGCAGAAAAAAATGCTCTGGTAGTAGGAACACAAGCACGTATACTATATCAAGACGCGATGGGACGTCTTAAAATAGCACTGCGCTTTAACGAAATGGTACGAAATGGAGAAGTTGGTCCGATTATGCTTGGACGCGACCACCATGACGTAAGTGGTACAGACTCCCCTTTCCGTGAGACTTCGAATATAAAGGATGGCTCTAATGTCATGGCAGATATGGCGGTACAATGTTTTGCAGGAAACTGTGCTCGTGGTATGAGCCTTGTAGCTCTTCATAACGGAGGCGGTGTTGGTATAGGTAAAGCTATAAACGGAGGCTTCGGTATGATATGTGACGGTTCTGAACGTGTCGATACTATATTACGTCAGGCTATGTTATGGGATGTAATGGGTGGTGTAGCACGCAGAGCTTGGGCTCGCAACGAAAATGCAGTAGCTACTGTCAAAGAATGGAACCAACAGCATGGCCAAGATGGTTTTGTCATAACCGAACCGTTTATAGCCGATGAAGAAATGTTAAAGAAACTTCTTTAACGAAATAAAGATTTCTTTACCTCTGACTCCCTATATTTGAAAATGAATACTCAAGGAGATCTCATCATATTAAATACACGTGTTGTCACACCTACAGGCACACAGGCAGCCTGTGGGGACAAGATGAAACATCTTACCGTTATTGATAATGCTGTTATAATCATAACGGCTGGCCGTATAGTATATGTAGGCTCGGCAGAAGATATTGATCTGCAGCAAACCTCTCTAAACTCGCATACCCGACTTGACGCACATGGTGGTGTATCACTACCCGGCTTCATTGATTCACATACTCATCTTATCTTCGGAGGCTTTCGTCCTGATGAATTTGAATGGCGTCTCAAAGGAGAGAGTTATATGTCAATAATGGAACGTGGCGGAGGCATTCAATCAACTGTTAATGCTACCAGAAGTGAACACCCAGAAACCTTAATAACAAAATCAAAATGGTTTCTTGACAGAATGATTGAGATGGGCGTTACGACTGTCGAAGCAAAAAGCGGTTATGGACTGGACTTTGACAGCGAACTAAAAATGCTACAAGTCATCAATCAATTACGATATTCAGAACATCGCAAACTTGATGTAGTATCTACTTTTCTTGGTGCTCATGCGGTAAGTGAAGAATTTAAAGGCAGACCTTCTGAATACATAGATCATATAATAGAGGTTATGCTTCCTGCTTTTAAAGATCTCGCTGACAATTGTGATATTTTCTGTGAGAAAAATGTCTTTGAGATAGAAGATTCTCGAAAACTTCTTTTGGCAGCTCGTAAATTAGGATATAAAATTAAGCTTCATGCTGATGAGATAGTTACCTTAGGAGGCGCCGAATTAGCAGCTGAACTTGGAGCACTCTCTGCAGATCATCTTCTCCATGTCAGTACCGAGGGCATAAAACAAATGGCTGAGGCTGGTGTAGTGGCTACCTTACTACCTTTGACAGCTTTTGCCCTCAGAGAACCTTATGCACCTGCACGTAGCTTCATTGAAGCAGGAGGAGCCGTAGCATTAGCTACTGACCTGAATCCTGGTTCATGTTTTTCAGGATCAATTCCTCTTACTATAGCTTTAGCATGTATTTATATGAATATGAGTATAGAGGAAACAATAACCGCTCTTACTCTTAATGGTGCCGCAGCTATAGGACAAGCGGACTCAAAAGGTAGTTTGGAAATAGGGAAATATGGAGATGTAGCCATCTTAGCTTCCGATAACTACCACATACTACCCTACTATGTAGGAATGAACTGTGTCAGAACTACAGTTCATCATGGACGTATTGTAGCACAGAACCCTTGATAAAATGGTCTACTACGACCAAAATTTATTATCATCGACCTAAAATAAATCACAAAATCTTTGATAAATGTCAATACTGGAAACATACGCTATAGGTTCAAGTGATCTCACCTATGATCTTATAGAAACAATTCTTAAAGATAAGACTCGTTTGGTATTATCAGACCAAGCAATTAAGAAAATCTCTCATTGTCGTGAATATCTTGATCGTAAAACCGACGATAACACTGTTCCTATCTATGGTGTTACCACCGGTTTCGGTTCACTCTGCAACAAACATATCTCTCGCGAAGAACTCTCCACATTACAGGAAAATCTTGTTAAAAGCCATTCCTGTAGTGTAGGAACTCCCGTTGATCCTACAGTCATAAAACTTATGCTTCTGCTTAAGGCTCATGCACTGTCAATGGGCTTCAGCGGTGTTCAGGTACAGACAGTACAACGTATTCTTGACTTCTATAACAACGATATTCTTCCTTGCGTCTATGACCGTGGTTCACTTGGAGCTTCAGGTGACCTTGCACCATTGGCTAACTTATTTTTGCCGCTTATAGGTGAAGGAGAAGTATGGTACAAAGGAAAAAAAATCAAAGGAAGCGAAGTCCTCAATATATTCGGATGGAATCCAATAAAGCTACAATCAAAAGAAGGACTGGCTTTACTTAACGGCACACAGTTTATGAGTGCCAATGGTATTAAAGCTCTTATTGATGGTTGGCATTTGGTCAATTGTTTCGATCTTTTCGGTGCTATGTCTCTTGAAGGTTTCGACGGACGTATAGAACCTTTTTATGAATGTATACAGGCTGTGCGTCCTCATCCAGGACAGATTGAAACCGGACGTGTATTCCGTGCACTATTAAAGGGAAGCGAAATCATAAAACGCGAAAAGGAACATGTACAGGACCCCTACTCCTTCCGATGCATTCCGCAAGTCCACGGAGCTGTAAAAGATGCAATGAATCATGTAACGGATGTACTTCATATCGAAATTAATTCCGTAACCGATAATCCTACTGTCTTCCCTGACGATGATATGGTAGTATCCGGTGGTAACTTCCATGGCGAACCTATTGCCCTTGTATTTGATTATATGGGTGTAGCTCTGCATGAACTCGGCAATATATCAGAACGACGTGTGGCGCAATTAATCTTTGGTCTAAGGGGCTTACCTGAATTTCTTGTAGCAAAACCTGGACTTAATTCTGGATTTATGATACCGCAGTATGCTGCTGCCTCTATGGTAAGCCAGAATAAGATGTACGCATGGCCGGCGTCCTGCGATTCTATAGTAAGCTCCAATAATCAGGAAGACCTGGTATCAATGGGAGCTAACGCTGCTACTAAACTTCACAAAATTATAGCTAATCTCAAATATATTGCAGCTATAGAGTTGATGAATGCCGCACAAGCTATCGACTTCCGTCGTCCGTTAAAATCTTCTCCATATATAGAGAAAGTTATGAAAAAATTCCGCCAACACGTACCCTTTGTCGAAGAAGATGTAGTAATGCAGGAATATATAGCTAAAACAATGGAGTTCCTTGACGGATTTGACATAGTTATTGAAACAGAAGAACAGGTTGAAGAATGACATTAAAAGCTCTTCTGACATCTATCACCTCCACAGAACCTGGTATATGGATGACATTACATAGTAATGTAAACGAAGTATTTCATATCTTTAATGGAAGTAAGATTTATACTTCATATATTACTTGTGTAATAGATAATTCTTATCAGAGAGTTTGGGAAAGAGCAGGATTCTTTTCAGCACTAATCTTAAAAAATCTTGAACGTACAAAACTGAAGGGCGACATAATTTTCGATAGTTTCAAACGTGAAGGACTTGAGGTTTTCTTACGTGGTGGACAGAAGATAGGTTTTCTTATCGGTATACGATCAGATATTGACAAGAGTAGCCTCTTTTGGAAAAAACTATTTGAAAAGACTCTTCCCTTACCTAATGTTACTATCCAAGGTAAAGAAAATGATGATTATTTTGTTATTTCCATGCCTATCTCAGAAAGGCCACGACAAGCTATGTCAAATGGAATGGAATGCTTTTACCTTACACATAAAACATCAGATAATACAGGAGAGATAGATTGGGGAGAGGAAATTCGTTTCTATAAATGAAAATAACAAACCGGTATCTGAAATTTCAGATACCGGTTTGTTATTTTCATTTAACTTCATACTTAATCTATCAATTCATCTGCCGACGTTGCAATCTGACAACATTTTCCACATGATGAGTATGAGGAAACATATCAACAGGCTGAACATCGGTTACTTCATAAGCCTCATCAAGTAAAGCAAGATCTCTTGCCTGAGTGGCAGGATTACAGCTTACATATACTATAACTTTCGGAGCAGAACGTAAAATCACTTCTATAACATCTTCATGCATTCCTGCACGCGGAGGATCGGTAATAATTACATCAGGTTGCCCATGCTCAACTATAAATTCATCAGTCAGAATATTCTTCATATCGCCAGCATAAAATACTGTATTATCAATATTATTAACTGCTGAATTAAGCTTTGCATCTTCTATAGCCTCTGGCACATACTCTATTCCAATAACCTTAGAAGCATTACGTGCCACAAAGTTAGCTATCGTGCCTGTACCAGTATAAAGGTCATATACAAGTGGTTTATCTGCGACGCTCTTATCAAGACCAGCAAATTTTCTCGCTACCTTATACAATTCATACGCCTGTTCCGAATTAGTTTGATAAAATGATTTCGCATTTACACGAAAACGTAAATCTTCCATTTCTTCTTCTATATAATCGTTACCACTGAATACCTCTATCTGTTGATCGGATATAGAATCATTAAGCTTCTTATTGATAACATATACTATAGAAGTCAACATAGGGAACTGTGACTTAAGCGACTCAAGTAAACCCTTAGCAGCATAATTCATTTCTTCGCCAAGCACTAAACAAACCATTACCTCACCTGTAGAGGAAGTGCGTATCATAAGGGTACGTAATAAACCCTTGTTCTCTTTAAGATTATAAAATGTTAAATTATTACTTTCAGCATACTTAAAAACAAAGTCTCTTATCTCATCACCTAACTCACTCTGAAGTTCACATATCTTAATATGTAATACTTTATCAAAAGCCCCTGGAATATGAAAGCCTAATGCATGGCCAGTATCATTAAAAGAGTCTCCTGAACGTATTTCTTCCCACGTTCTCCAACGCTTGTCAGAAAACGTATACTCCATTTTATTACGGTATCTCCATATCTTTTTACTTCCAAGAATAGGATTTATCTCAGGTAAAGTGATCTTTCCGATACGTTCGAGTGCATCCTGCACTACAGTTTGTTTATGTTTAAGCTGAATAGCATAAGGTAAATGTTGCCATTTACATCCTCCACACACTGTAAAATGCGGACACAACGGTGTAATTCTATCAGGTGAAGGAGACACAATACTCTCAATATGTCCTTCAGCGAAAGAACGCTTTTTCTTATCCAATTTGATATTCACCACATCTCCCGGAGCTGCAAAAGGAACAAATACCACCATAGGTGATTCATCTTCAGGACGTACCAAAGTACGTGCTAATGCTTTGCCCTCAGCAGCCATTCCTGTTATTTTGACACCTTCTAAAACAGGTAATACCTTATTTTTACGTCCCATATTTATTTTAAAGAAATTTTATGTGTGCAAATTTAGCGATTTTCATCAATATTTTTTAATTTTGCAAATGTAAAAACTCAAGTGGCTCATTCACCATGTTAGCTACCCCTTAGTCATGAGAATATTATTAACATTTACTCTGGTCGATTAAGGAAAAACCTTATAAATAAACCCATAATTAGCGACATTTCGCAATAATCAACAATATTTACAAATGGCAAAAAAAATCTACACGTTCGGCGATGGTAAAGCCGAAGGTAATGCCGGGATGAGAAATCTCCTGGGCGGAAAAGGTGCAAACCTTGCCGAAATGAACTTGCTCGGAATGCCTGTTCCTCCGGGCTTCACTATCACTACAGAAGTCTGCACAGAATATACCCAGTACGGCCGTGATAAGGTTGTCGAGGATATTAAGAATGATGTTGAGAAAGCTATTGCTCATGTCGAGAACTTGACAGGCAAGAAATTTGATGATCCGGCAAATCCTCTTTTGGTTTCCGTACGTTCAGGTGCCCGTGCCTCAATGCCCGGTATGATGGATACTG
Source organism: uncultured Porphyromonadaceae bacterium (assembly GCA_947177575.1). Lineage (GTDB taxonomy): Bacteria > Bacteroidota > Bacteroidia > Bacteroidales > Muribaculaceae > Lepagella. Next base: position 10,209 of record CAMWVA010000098.1, read on the forward strand.
TCCTCAATCTTGGTATGAACGATGCTACAGTTGAGACTATGGCTGAAAAAAGCGGCAATCCTCGTTTCGCATGGGACAGCTATCGTCGATTTGTACAGATGTACGGTGATGTAGTACTCGGAATGAAGCCTGCCAAGAAAACCGACATTGATCCTTTCGAAGCCATTATGGACGAAGTTAAGGAACAAAAAGGTGTAAAACTTGATACCGAACTTACTGTAGATGACCTTAAAGAACTGGTTAAACGCTTTAAGGCTGCCGTTAAAGAACATACAGGTAAAGATTTCCCTGAATCAGCATGGGAACAGCTTTGGGGCGGTATATGCGCTGTTTTTGACAGTTGGATGAATGAACGCGCTATACTTTATCGTCGCATGAACCAGATACCTGAGGAATGGGGCACTGCTGTTAATGTACAGGCTATGGTATATGGCAACATGGGAGATAATTCAGCTACCGGTGTTGCTTTCAGCCGTGATGCCGCTACGGGTGAAGATCTGTTTAATGGTGAATACCTTATCAACGCTCAGGGAGAAGACGTAGTTGCAGGTATACGTACACCTCAGCAGATTACTATCGAAGGTTCACGTCGCTGGGCTGCCCTACAGGGTATCAGTGAGGAAGAACGTCGTACAAAATATCCGGCTCTTGAAGAATCAATGCCTGATTGTGCTAATGAACTTTTCCGCATTGCTGACCACCTTGAAGACTACTATCGCGACATGCAGGACATGGAGTTTACAATCCAGGACGGTAAGCTTTGGATGCTTCAGACTCGTAATGGCAAACGTACAGGTGCTGCAATGGTTAAGATTGCAATGGACCTTCTGCGCGAAGGAAAAATCGATGAAAAGACTGCTCTTCTTCGTATGGAGCCCCAGAAACTCGATGAACTGCTCCACCCTGTATTTGACAAATCAGGTCTCAAGCGTGCACAAGTTATAGCTAAAGGTCTTCCCGCCTCACCAGGTGCAGCAACAGGTCAGATAGTATTCTCAGCTGAAGATGCAGAAGCATGGGCTGAAAAGAAAAAGAAAGTTGTTCTGGTACGTATTGAGACATCTCCTGAAGACCTCCGCGGTATGGCAGTTGCACAGGGTATCCTCACAATGCGTGGCGGTATGACCAGTCATGCTGCAGTAGTTGCTCGCGGTATGGGCAAATGCTGTGTATCTGGTGCCGGAGAAATCGTAGTTGACTACGAAGCTAAAACTGTACAGATGGGTGGCAAGACCTATAAAGAGGGTGATTGGATTTCTCTCAACGGTTCTACCGGTGAAGTATATGAAGGACAGGTACCTACCGCAGAACCCGAACTTGACGGCGATTTCGGTGCTATTATGAATCTGGCAGCTAAATTTACCAAGACTCTCGTACGTACTAATGCTGATACCCCACGCGATGCTAAACAAGCTCGTCACTTCGGCGCACAGGGTATTGGTCTCTGCCGTACCGAACACATGTTCTTCGAAGGCGATCGTATCAAAGCAGTTCGTGAGATGATTCTTGCTTCTGATGTAGAAGGTCGTCGTACTGCTCTTGCAAAACTTCTGCCTATGCAACGTGGTGACTTCGAGGGTATCTTCGAAGCTATGGATGGCTATGGCGTAACTATACGTCTGCTTGATCCTCCATTGCATGAGTTTGTACCTCATCAGACAGCCACTCAGAAAGAATTGGCCGAGGAAATGGGCTTAACACTTGAAGAAGTAAAGGCCAAAGTTGACTCTCTCGAAGAGTTCAATCCTATGTTAGGACACCGTGGCTGTCGCTTAGGTATTACCTACCCCGAAATCACAGAAATGCAGGCTCGCGCTATCCTTGAAGCAGCCCTTAACTGTGAAGCTCGCGGCATTAAGGTTCATCCCGAAATCATGGTTCCTCTCGTTGGAAGCCTTAAAGAGCTCCAGAACCAGGCTGATGTAATCAATGCTACAGCTGCTAAAGTATTTGAAGAAAAAGGTCACAGTATTCGCTACAAAATCGGTACAATGATCGAAGTACCTCGTGCAGCCCTTACTGCTGATAAGATTGCTGAGGTAGCAGACTTCTTCTCATTCGGCACAAATGACCTTACCCAGATGACCTTTGGTTTCTCACGCGATGATGCACCCAAATTCCTCAAGTTCTATATAGAAAAAGGTATTCTTAAAGTCGATCCATTCGAAGTACTTGATCAGGAAGGTGTAGGTCAACTTGTAAAAATGGGCGTAGAAAAAGGTCGTTCCACTAATCCTGATCTG
>CAMWVA010000099.1 GCA_947177575.1 uncultured Porphyromonadaceae bacterium
AATCCGATTAATCCGAATAATCGGAGTTATCGGAATAATCCGAGCTATCAGATTTATCGGAGCAATCGGAATAATCGGAATTGTCAGAGCTACCAGATTATTCCGATAGTTCTGATACCTCCGATAACTCCGACCCTCCGATACCTCAGACTACTCCGATAAATCTGATAGCTCGGACTAACCCGATCTCTCGGACCACTAAACTCCTATTATGAAACATCAGATTTTGATAGATTCGCTTCAGACATTACCTGAAGCAGCAGCCGCGTTTGTGAATGCTATAGGCACACGGCGGCATTTCGCTTTCGAGGCCCCTATGGGTGCTGGTAAGACCACATTCATCAGTGAGGTGTGTCGACAATTGGGTGTAAGTGATGACATAGGCAGTCCTACTTTTAGCATTATCAACGAGTATCATGCTGACAGTAGTGATGCCATTTATCCAGTCATATTCCATTTTGACTTTTATCGTATCGACGACTTGCGCGAGGCAGCCGATATGGGGCTTGATGATTATTTCGATTCAGGCGCCTTGTGTTTTATGGAGTGGCCGCATCAGATAGAGCCGATGTTACCTGACGACACAGTCTGGGTCAGCATTGAGCCGCAACCGAATGGCAGCCGTTTACTTACCTTCGAAGTGTGACATACATTATGACACATATAGCTCTTGATGAGGTGAGCTCTACTAATACATGGCTCGCTCAACATGCCGCTGAATTGTCTCATCTGACTATGGTTACAGCTGCCCGACAGACCGCCGGACGCGGTCAGCGCGGCAACAGCTGGGAATCGGAACCGGGCGCTAATCTCACTTTCTCTCTTCTGATACGTCCAGAAGGTGTACCGGCACGTAGTCAGTTTTCTATCTCCGAGGCGACAGCTTTGGCTATAACCGACCTTCTGGCTGCCTACGGTGTTACAGCCACAATTAAATGGCCGAATGACATCTACGTTGGAGACCGCAAAATCTGCGGTATACTTATCGAACATGCCATCATGGGCACATCCATCATGCACAGCATCATTGGCGTCGGTCTTAACATCAACCAGACCCGTTTCGTCAGCGATGCGCCTAACCCTGTCTCTCTTCTTCAGCTCAAGTTGTCGGGTTTCTCTGAGCAATCGGAGTCATCGGATTTCTCGGAGTCATCAGATTTCTCGGAATTATCGGAATTATCGGAGTTATCGGAACAATCAGAGCTTTCGGAATTTTTCGACAACTCCGATACTTCCGATGCCTCCGATTATTCTGATACCTCCGACCACTCCGATAATTCCGATAGCTCCGACCACTCTGATAACTCTGACCCCCCTCGTCGCTATGATCTTGACAAGCTACGCACGCAGCTCGCTTCCCTGCTTGAAAAGCGTTTAGCTTCCGTCACTAATCCAACCGACCGTGAAGTTACCCACCTTGCTTTTCTGCAGCGTCTCTATCGTGGTGACGGGCAGTTTTATCTCTACCGTGACCGAGCTACCGGTCTCACCTTTAACGCCGTCATAGCCGACATCGAGCCTATGGGTCTCCTTCATCTCCGTCTCCCTGATGGCACCGAGCGCACCTACGCCTTCAAAGAAGTCGAATACCTCCTTCCCTCCTTCTCTCACTAACCCCCTCCTTCTCTTCCCTCTCCTCCCTTCCCTCTTTCCCCTTCCCTCTTTTGTCCTGGCTTTGGTGAAAAGTGGGGCAGTTGTGGCGTGAATATGGAGGTTTATGACTATATTTGCAGTTTGAATGTCTGGGAGCGCTGCGGGTCGCACCCGGTTAAGGTAATCAATTCAACATTACTGCTTCATGAACGATAATTCTCATATAAACCATAATTCCCAAAGCGACGATAAGCCGGAGAGCGGTCTGCGTAAGTGGCTGGGTTATGGTGTGCGTTACTTGCTTCCGCTTCTGCTGACGGTGGCATTGGTGTGGTATATGTTCCGCAAGGTCGACTTCCATGTCATGATGGATATAATCCGCAACGGAGTTGACTATTGGTGGATTCTGTTTGCTATGGGCATTAGCGTCTTTTCGCATATCTTTCGTGCCGCACGTTGGCGGCTTCAACTGCGTGGGTTAGGTATAGATGCTCCGTTCATGGCCTTATGCTGCTCGATTTTCGGTTGTTATGCTCTTAACCTTGTGTTCCCGCGCTTAGGAGAAGTGTGGCGTTGCACGTATATCTCATCACGTCAGAAAGCTCCTTTTACTACTGTGCTTGGTTCGATGGTAGCTGACCGTTTGGCAGATACACTCACTGTATTGCTGCTGACAGTGCTGACTTTCGTCGTGGCTAACTCAGCTATTAACTCCTTTCTTGCCAAATACCCGGTAGGTCGTGACCTTATAGCTATGCTTTCTAACCCTTGGTTCTGGATTATAGCCTTAGGAGCTGTCCTGCTTGGCGGTATAGCTTTTTATCTTTTGCGTAACACAGCCTTTGTTATTAAACTGAAAGGCTGGCTGCGTGAACTATGGCAGGGATTTGTAGTAGTGGCACGTATGAAAGGTCGCGGACGTTTCGTAGCTCTGACAGGCTGTATATGGGGCTGTTATTTTTTTCAGTTATATGTAGCTTTTTACGCTTTCCCATTCACACGCGAACTGTGCACACAGCCTTTGTTAGGCTGGGGTCTAATTCCTTGTCTTGTGGCTTTTGTACTGTCGTCGATAGGTATGGCCATACCCTCAAACGGTGGTCTCGGCCCGTGGAATATCGCTGTGATGTTCGGTCTGGCTGTGTATGGTATAACTGATGCTCAGGGCACTGCTTTCTCTATGCTTCAGTGGTCGGGACAGACTGTGATGCTCATTATATTGGGTATATACACAATGGGTTATATAGCCATTTCTCGCCGAAAAGCCTGAGAGACTTTTTAATACTTTTCCTCTGTAAAATAACCTAAAGGTATTTTTTAGCTTATGATGTTCAAACCCTCCGACTCCGATACCGATGACTTTTTCGAGTCAACTCCCTCACCGGAGGCTCCTAAACCTCCTAAAGCTCCTAAACCACCGGTACTGACTCCGGATGATCCCGCCTATTGGGAAGCCGAAGAATCGAAATGGGAACATTTGCGTATCCCACGTCCACAAGGACGTAAACTGTGGATATGGCTGGGCGTCTCAGTAGTGGTGTTAGGTATCATGATTGGTTTTTGGATGCGTTATTTTTCCCCTTACATCGATGACGCTGTTCAGTACGGTTATATTGACCATATTGAACGTCGCGGCACAGTGTTCAAGACCTACGAAGGTGTGCTTATTCCCTACAAGGAACTGCGTGACACCTCACGGGTGTACCGACGTGATTTTGTTTTTAGTGCGGCTGATAGTAAAGTCGCTGTCAAACTGCGTCGTATGCAGCTTGATGCCCAACCGGTTATGGTACATTACCGTCGTTATCATGCTACATTGCCGTGGCGTGGGGCAGCCAAGATTATCGTTACTGATATAGATTCTGTAGACCCGTCGAAGATACTTCCTCCGGAATATAATCCGCGTTATCATGTTCAGCCGACTGCTCCTTAAGGTTCTGTTGCTACTCTGTGTTTTTCCTGTGCGGGGGCAGTGGGTTGACGCTGATTCTGTGCTGCATATTCCGGCTTCGGTAAGATCGTTGTCTGATTTTGCTTACGCCGGCCGTAATGACATAACCGAAGTGCATTTTGAGTCCGGTTCAAAGCTTACTAAGATAGGTGATTACGCTTTTTGGCAGTGCGGGTCGCTGAGACGTGTGGATTTTCCATCTTCTGTAACTCATCTTGGCGAGGGCTGTCTTAAGGAATGTGGACAATTACGAAGAATAGGTTTTCCTTCCGGTCTTGCTAATCTGCCGCGTTATTGCTGTGCGTGGGATACACTTCTGACTAATGTCGTGCTTCCTCCGCGTCTTAAGGACATTGGCAGTCACGCTTTCGCCTACTGCGCCTCTCTGAAGACTATGTCTCTCCCTTCTACTGTGACTCATGTGGGCAGTAATGTTTGGTCACGCTGCTCATCTCTTGAAGAGATGTCTTTCCCTAAGTCAGTGACAGAACTTGAGTCATACGCGCTTTCAGACTGTATATCTCTGCGTCGTGTAGTGCTTCCGGCCAATAAGTCCCTGCTTGGAGAACTCATACTCAGCGGCTGCACAGCACTCGAAGAAGTGGTGGAGATGTCACCTGTTCCTCCTCCCTTTGACTGCAACAGTACCCTCTTTGAGCCGGACGACACTGCCGCATGGACGCGCTGCCGCCTAACTGTGCCTCCGACTGCCCGCAGTGCCTATGCCCGCGCTCCCGGCTGGCGCCTCTTTTTTACCTCGGCGCCCTGATGCGTGTTATAAGCGAGCTAAAGCTCGCACACAGAACCAGGAGGCACCGCTTTCGGAGGGACGCGTTGGCTTGTGAAGCATCGCTGCAGAACCAGGAGGCACCACTTTTGGCTAAAAGCAAAAGTGGTGCCTCCTGGTTCTGTGTGCGAGCTTTAGCTCGCTATATGTATGATTTAGCGTACTACCTCACGGGTAACTTTATTGCCGCGCTTCACGATATAGATACCCTTGCTGGGGTTGTTGACACGTACACCGGTCAGACTGTAGTACTCAGCAGGAGCGTTAATGTCAGTAGCGATATTTTCTACACCTGATCCTTCCTTTTCAAGTGCCCAGACTACATTAATTACTATTTCGTTATTATCGCTATCTACTATACGCAGGCAACCTGTACCGGCATTGGCCTCAGAAGGAGTGCTGCCACCTTCATAATCCCAGTCTGAGCGATCGAACTGTAAATCACTTCCAGTACCGTTTACAGTACCGGTAGCATTTACTTCGTTACCGCCCATAATAGCCTGACAATTTGAAGGCCAGCAAAGCTGTGCAGTTATAGATGAAGTTGCATACACGGTAATTTCTTCGCTCATTCCGGAGATAGAACGTACAGTAAAATGAGGATTCCATTCAAACATGGTCATACCTTCCATTTCGAAGCCTATTTCCCAGGGTACTGTAACGGTATCGCCGTTGTTAATGTCACCTTCTGTTACGCTGGAGGTGACAGCTACATTCTGGGCGGCTGCTCCGAGAGTCATAGCGGCGAAGGCAGCCATAAGAGTAAATTTCTTCATCATAAAGTTATATTTTAATAAGTGTGTTTAAAAGGGTTATACCAAAGCAATAAGATTCTGGCTGTACCGGCCGCCGACAGTCTGTAGATAGATAAACTATATGCAGAGTTTAGAGGATGAGAGAGACTTTTGAAGCTGTTAGCGTATAGTAAAAACCATGATATGGCAAAGGTATAAAATATTTTGTATAGTTGGTTCGGAGAAATATATTTTTTCACATTTTTTACGAAACTGTCCTTGCTGTTGCAGCTAACAGACGCAACAGCAAGGACAGTTTCGTACTTTAGAAGTGTGGGATAAAGCAAGAGTTATCAGGCTTCTTCCTCTTCCTTCATGTTGTGGAAGACGTTCTGTACGTCTTCGTCGTCCTCAAACTTCTCAAGCAGTTTCTCGATAGCCTCGCGCTGTTCGGGTGTAACTTCCTTGTAGTCGTTGGGGATACGCTCGAACTCGGCCGAAAGTATTTCGACGCCTGACTCCTCAAGATATTTCTGGAGGTTAGCAAACTGGTCGAAAGCACCATAGATGAGCCATTCCTCGTCATCAGCCTCAAGTTCGGCCTCATAATCCATGAGTTCGAGTTCGAAATCCTCCAGCGAGGTTTCAGGGTTAGGCTTAACGTGGAATACGCTCTTGTGGTCAAACAGGAACGACAGCGAACCGCTTGTACCCAGCGAACCACCATGTTTGTTGAAGTAACTGCGCACGTTAGCAACGGTACGCTGGTTGTTGTCAGTAGCAGCTTCGATTACGATAGCGATGCCGTGAGGACCGTAACCTTCATAGACTATCTCCTTGTAATCAGAAGCATCCTTATCGGTAGCTTTCTTTATGGCACGCTCAACAGTATCCTTAGGCATGTTGGCGGCTTTGGCATTCTGCATCAGCACACGCAGACGCGGGTTGGTGTCCGGATCAGGACCGCCGGCCTTAACAGCGATGGTGATTTCCTTGCCGATACGTGTGAAGGTGCGGCTCATGTTGCCCCAGCGTTTGAGCTTACGGGCTTTACGGTATTCAAATGCTCTTCCCATGGGTAGAGATTATATTGTATTTGTGGGTTAGGTTTCTAAATTCTTTTTTTAGCGTAACTCGGCGCCTACGCTCTTAGCGAGTGCATCAGTTACTTTGTGCATGACAGCGTCAATCTGCTTGTCAGTGAGGGTTTTCTCATCGTCCTGCAGAGTAAGGGCAATAGCGTAGCTCTTTTTGCCTTCGGGCAGTTTGTCACCTTCATAGACATCGAAAAGCGTCAGTGAACGTAACATCTTGCCGGCAGCTTTGCGCACAGTACGATCTATGTCGGCGAAAGCTGTACCCTTATCTATAAGCAACGCAAGGTCACGGCGTACCGGCTGTGTACGTGGCAGGTCGGTGAAAGTCACTTTAGTACGTCCTGCCAGACGGCAAAGTACATCGAAATCAAGTTCGGCAAACACTACATCCTGCTCAATATCGAAATCTTTCAGTACTTTGCGTGCTACTATTCCTATACGTCCTATAGCCTTACCATCACGGCTTGTAAGGGTCAGCATAGCACCGAGCAAATCATCGCTTTCCTGTGTAGCCGATACAGCCGATGCCGGTATACCCATACGGGCCATTATGTTGTCTACTACGGCACGGAGGTCATAGAAAGTAGCTTCGGCAGCTTTGCTATTCCACGAAGGCTGTGTATAATTACCTGTCAGCCATAGCCCTAACATGAAGCGTTCGCTATAAGGTATGAGTGGTTTCTCCTCAGTAGCAGTAGCCTCAGGATTGAAGCTGTAGACATTACCGAATTCATACAAACGCAGATCGGCAGCTTTACGGCGTACGTTATGACTGATTACCTCCAGACCGCCGAAAAGCAGAGTCTGACGCATTACCGAGAGTTCGTTACTCAGCGGATTGAGCAGACGCACACAGCGTTCAGCCGGGTAAGTCTTGCCATCGGTATAGTAATTAGCCGAAGTCAGCGAATTGTTTAGTATCTCGCTGAAGCCTTGGCCTGTGAGCTGTTCGCTGACAAGTGTCTGCAGCGCATTGACCTCGTCGGTGCGTCCGCGCTGTGACAGGTTGGCATGCATTTCGGTTCCGAACTCAACATTATTATATCCGTAAACACGCAGTATTTCCTCAACCACGTCGCAAGGACGTGTTACATCTACACGATAAGCCGGAACACGCAGATGCAGCACATCTTCATTTTCGGTAGAGTGTACGTCGATTTCGAGAGCACGCAGTATACATATCACCAACTCCTTAGGCAAACGCTTACCTATAAGACGTGCACAATAGTCAAGCGAAAAATCCATTTCCACGTCCTTTACAGGCACGGGATAGAAGTCTGATACTTCGCCGCACATTTCTCCGCCTGCCAGTTCTTTAATAAGCATAGCTGCAAGACGAGCTGCATAAACGGTGATATTTGGGTCGGTACCGCGTTCGTAGCGGAACGAAGCATCGGTGCTCAGACCGTGACGGCGTGCGGTACGTCGTACACGGGTAGGATTGAAGTATGCCGATTCGATGAATACGTCTTTAGTTTCCTCAGTCACGCCTGAATCAAGACCTCCGAACACACCGGCGATACACATCGGCTTTGCTGCGTCGCATATCATAAGGTCTGCTTCCGATAATTTGCGTTCTACGCCATCAAGAGTGACGAAAGGTGTGTCCTTAGGACATGTACGGACCACAATTTCCTCACCGGCTACTTTGGCAAGGTCAAAGCAGTGTAACGGCTGTCCGAGACCGAGAAGTATGAAGTTGGTTATGTCAACTATATTGTTGATAGGACGCTGACCGGCTGCGATAAGCAGATCACGCAGCCATTCGGGACTTTCAGTCACCTTTACATTACGCAGCGTCACACCTGAATAGCGCAGACAGCCTTCCGTATCCTCCACGATTACTTTTACAGCACCGTCTGTACGATCCGGACGCAGTGCCGAAGTGTCAGGAAGCGATACAACAGGCGGTTCTGCCTGGCCTTTGTGCTCGAAGTCATTACGTGCTATATGGGCCTTCAGGTCACGGGCCACACCGTAATGTGAGGCAGCATCCACACGGTTGGGAGTCAGCTCTACTTCCAGACGCCAGTCGCTTTGCAGATTGAAGTATTCGGCAGCAGGTATGCCGGGTTTCACTGTATCGGGAAGCACCATGATGCCGTCATGCGAAGTGCCGATGCCGATTTCGTCCTCGGCACATATCATGCCGAACGACTCCACACCACGTATTTTCGACTTCTTGATTTGGAATTCCTTGTCGCCGTCATAGAGCGTGCAGCCTACAGGCGCTACTATCACCGACTGTCCGGCTGCCACATTAGGTGCGCCGCACACTATCTGTGTAGGCTGCCCGTCGCCGAGGTCAACTGTGGTTATATGCAGATGGTCTGAATTGGGATGCTCTTCGCAGGTGAGCACTTTACCGGTAACGAGGCCGCACAGACCTCCTTTTACCGTCTCTACCTCCTCCACGCTGTCACATTCCAGACCCAGCGAAGTCAGTACAGCTGCCAGTTCGCGAGGCGGGAGGTCGATGTCTATGTAGCGTTTGAGCCACTTGTACGAAATGTCCATATATAAGTTCGATTGTTGCGGAGTTGCATGACTCCTTTCGCTAAATGTAGTGTACCGCATGACAGCGGCTGGTGCTTATGGAGTCTCAGAGTGCAAAATTAAGAAAAATGCTGCAACCCTGCAACTTCACACCAATTGTTTGCTATCATGGTTATTAAATCCGCCTGCCAATTATCAGCTATAGGAAAATAAGTAGTTATTTTAATTGTTATTGAGTATATTTAAAATTTTATTTAACTTTGCTATATTTAATTATAGTAATAATGTTATTATAACTAAGCGTATATTAAAACCAACTGTAATTTCGGGCAACTCAAAATCATGACGATTATGACAAAAAACAATTTATCGGCTCTCGGGCCTTTCGTGATGTCTCTGATAGACTCCGCTATACGTGCTGTCACAGCCCGTATGAGTGATAGTCGGCAGCCGGTCTGTGGTGTTTCAAAGTTACGTGAGGTAACAGTAGAGATTGATCTCGGACTTCTACGTAGTGATATAGTGGAAGCTACAGGATATGCTGCGGTGAAGAGCGGGAGAGAGAACAGTGATTTCGATCGCGTCGCTATCTGTGAGAATGATTTTCCGCTGCTTGACAGTTACCGTCGTGAGGCGCAACGTACTTTGTCGGTACATCTGTGCCGTTATCTTCCGATGTGGAGCGAAACTAATGATACTCTCCGTCTGCGTCTGTCAGTACCGGCTGATTTTAGCAAAGCCTTTATTGCACCACTTACCGACGGTGTACACGCTTACCTGCTTCAGTCAATGCTTTCGCGCTGGTGTGCTCTTATTTCTGACACAGCTGGTACCGAGGCTGCTGTGTCACGTGCGGAACAGGCTGTGAGTGATATTATCGGTATGTTAGCTTACCGCCTGCGTCCTGTCACCCGACGTATGCCGCCGATATGAATGTTACCAACGAGGCTACGGCCTTGCTACAGTTGGCTTATGACCTCTGGACGGCCCGTTCGGAATTCCGTCGTGACCGCCGTCGTAATAAACGCTATACTTATGGCCGTCAGTGGGAGGACCCTGTGACTGTGGATGGACGTGTCATGACTGAGGCTCAATATATTCAGAGTTTCGGTAATGTACCTCTGACCAATAACCTTATACGTCGTCTTGTACGCTCGGTATTGGGAGTATTCCGCAGTCGCGGAAGGCAACCGGTCTGTCATTCGCTGCTTGAAGCTGACCGCTGTCGTGCCGAACTGTTGACGAAGCTATTGCATACCAATGCACATACCAACCGCCTTGACGAACTTTATGCCCGTAGTATGGAGGAGTTTCTGATAAGCGGTTGTGTAGTACACCGTAAATGGTACGGGCGTCGTGCAGGACATATAGGTTGCTGGACCGATAGCGTAGATCCTGAATCCTTCTTTATGGATGTGTCAGCTACCGATTGCCGGGCATGGGATATGCGTGCTGTCGGTCAGCTACATGACCTTCCGCTCGAAGACATTGTTGCCGCTTTCGCTACCGATTATACCTCTGAAGCGCGTCTGCGCGATATATATGCCGGCTGCACCGGTGATTCGTGGTACATGGCTCAGTGGGGAGCGGGTGATACAGAGAAAGCTTTTCTGAGTCCCTCGTCGCCGTCATTATGCCGTGTCATTGAAGTATGGCGACGTGAGAATGATACTTATTGGCTTTGTCATGACACCGATACCGGTGAGTGTCGCCGTATCGAATGTGAGGATTATGAAAGCATTATGACAGAGAACCGCCGTCGTGTGCGCGAAGGTCGAGGGACTCTTGACTGTCGTCGTGTTAACACTCATCGTTGGCGTTATTATTACCTCAGTCCTAACGGGGTGGTACTTACAAGCGGCGATAGTCCTTATCGTCGTTTCGGCCATCCTTATGTGGTTAAGGCATATCCTTACATTGACGGTGAGGTTCATTCGTTTGTAGCTGATATAATCGATCAGCAGCGCTACACTAACTGTCTCGTCACTCTTAACGATTGGATGATGCGTGCTTCGGCTAAAGGAGTGTTGCTCTTTCCGGAAGATGCTTTGGGACGCGGTATGTCGCTTGAAGATGTTGCTGATCAGTGGTCACGTTTCAACGGTGTTATTCCTTACCGTCCGCGACCGGGTGTGCCGTTGCCGCAACAGGTAAGCGGCAGTGTAGGTAATCTCGGTATTACCGAACTACTGTCGGTACAGATGAAAATGCTTGAGGACATATCAGGCGTCAATGCGGCTCTACAAGGCAGACTTGACAGCGGCTCGGTGTCAGGTACTCTATTTAGTCAGCAGACTCAGAACTCCTTAACGTCATTGCTTGATATACTGGAGAGTTTTGATACGTTTGTACTCGACGCTGCCTGTCGTGATGCTGAGAACATTTGCTGTTTCGGTGTACCCACAGTTCCCGGTAGCGATACTATCGGCGATGGCTACTTCGATAATTTCAGTTATGACATTCACTTTCAAAATCCGTTACCATGCCACGAGGAAAAATAGACTTCACCGTTCATCGCTATAATGCTTTTGTCGAACTGTTCTGGCGTATTGTTAAATCACGCCCCGGTAATCATATAGATGTACGTCAAATTGCGACTCAGATGTGTCGTGCCGGTGCACCGCGTTTCTGGATATCTGAAGAACGTGCCCTGCGTGTAGTCCGTACCGCTCTGCGTACGGGTCAGCTTCCCCCGTTGCGTACCGGTGTCCGAAATATGTACACCGATTTGTTGAATACCGTACATCGTCTGCTCGATACTACCCCCGATCTCACTCTCACCGACGCTGTCTATCGCGCTGTCAATTCTCCAGCTCCCAACTTTTACTACTCGCCCGAATACGCACGCTGCCTAATCTACCGCCTGTTGCGCAAAGCCTGAAATAAAAGGGTGTATCAAAATTGATTATCCGTAGAAATATCACTCTACTATGTAAGGTGATATTTCTACGGATAATCAATTTTGATACTTTTTCACAAGAATCTATCATAGATTAGCGTATTCGCTGCGAGCATCAAAGCTGGGGCAGGCTTTGGCAGCGTAGTCACGGTGACCGACGATAGCTGCAGCGGGGTAACGGGCGCGGAGAGTACGGAGTAAGGTGAGTAATGTGCGTTTCTGGGCCGGGGTGCGTGTATCGGTAGGACGGCCGTTGGCATCGGTACCGCCGACATAGCAAACGGCTACGGCACGGTTGTTCATGTTATGGTTGGAGCAGTGCTGACCACGATGAGCATCCGGACGTAAGCGTTCGTAGGTGCCATCGAGATGCACTAATAAGTGATACCCGGAGTAGGTGCGGCGGCCGCTGGGGGAGGTGTAAGGCTCAAAACGGGCGGCACGATGCCAGTCATCAAGTTCAGTGCTGCTGACTTCGCGGCCGGCAGGGGTAGCAGTGCAGTGAAGCATGATGGTGTCAATAGGGGTCTTGCGTAACATAGAGGGTGAGTTTTGGGTGAGTGGGAGCAGAGCTCCCGACGGTGACCAGCTTCGCGCGGGTAAAAGTCAGAATAGCCAGAATAGTCAGAATAGCAGAAGTCAGCGATTGCTTCCGAATCTAGGTTTCTGCTTTGGAGGTATGGGGCTGCGCGAAGCTGGTTGGCGCTCGGAGCTCTGCTCCGAAAGTCAGTGAGTGCT
>CAMWVA010000100.1 GCA_947177575.1 uncultured Porphyromonadaceae bacterium
AGCCATTATCTTCGGTCTGATAGTATAGAGCTTATAAGAGTGGTTATCCTATCGTTTGCAGGACTATATTTTTTACTTAGATTTTGACTTACGGTATATCTGCCAGCTATTGAAGATATTTTGCCATATTGAATAGAACGCCATGGAGACTGAGGCTATAGGATTAAGAAAGGTATTGATTATCCATATTCCCATAGCTGAATTCTTCTGTGCAAGCAACTGGCCGCCTGCTACTTTATCATTGTAGTGTTTTCCTATCAGTCGTCCGCCTGAAAACTGTATAAAGCAAATCACCAACGACACAGCTCCGAGCCAGAATACATTTGTGACATCTCCTTTCCATTTCATGACAACAAAATCGGCTGTCTGACCTATGGTAACAAAGAGTGCGAAAGCCCATAGATAAAATGACCAATGTTTGTATGCCGCTATTTTAGCATTGAGTCCGGAAAGATACTTCTGTAATAGTAGTACTACAAAGAAGGGTAGAGCTATGACAACAGCGATTTTGCAGAATATCAGAATAAAAGAATCAATCAAGGAGTTTCCCTCAGTCGTCTCGGTTATCAGCGAAATATAAATAGGTGCCGTTACTGCCACTAACAGATTACCTATAATGGTGTAAGTAGTGGTACGTACAGGATTAGCACCTAACATCGAAGCTACCACAGTGACAGAAGATGCCACAGGACAGAGCACGCACATCATGGCACCTTGTGCAATTACCTCGTTTGAGGTCAGAGCCATAACTATCTGATAACTGCCGAAGCTTACGATTATCTGAAACAATGCTATCCACAGGTCGAGTTTGGCCGGTCGTAGACGCGATAATTTTACACCGGAGAATGTGAGTACAAGAATAGCGAAAATTACGTATGGCACCATAAATGATACCATAGCGCATATCTGACGTAGGAAATATCCGCCTATTAAAGCTATAGGTAATACGAGACTCTTGTAACGCTGCATTTTATGTTTATTGCTTTATTATTTCAGATTGTGAAATTAGTAAAAATCGATTGCTTATAGTTAAATTTGCGATATAAAAATCATTAAACGCAGTAGTAATATGATAGAACTAAGTCTCGCTACTCCGGTCGATATGCCGGTTATAATGGATATATGTGATGATGCACGCCGTTTTCAACGTGAACAGGGCTTTAATCAATGGCCTGACGGATATCCGTCTGAGGAAGTAATTGCGGCTGATATGACTGCTTCAAGAGGTTTTATGATTCTTCTTGACGGTGTAAAAGTAGGATATTGTGTTATTGATTTTGCCGGTGAGAGTGAATACGATCGTTTGTCAGACATCTGGACATCTGCTGTTCCGTACGCAGCTGTTCACAGACTTGCTTTATCTGCAAATACAAGAGGGAAAAGAATGGGGTTGCCTCTTTTTGAAGTAATTGAACGATTTGTTGTCGCTAATGGTATCAGTGTCGTTAAAGTTGACACTGGTCTCGAGAACATACGTATGCAGCGTCTTCTTGTTTCGGCCGGTTACTCTGACCTTGGTATTCAGCAATTTGAATGGGGACCTCGTATCGCCTATGAAAAAATGTTATTGAATAAATAGAAAATCAGAGATTTACGTTGTGTTTTGCTTTAGAAATCGTCAGGAATTAAATCAGAACTATAAGTGAATAATTTTCCTGATCAGGAAAATTATTATTAACTTCGTAGCGAAAATAATTCTTATATAAGATGAAGAAAGGTATAGAAACATCTACTTTAGGAGCTTGTATCCGAATGGAGCGTGAGAAAGCCGGTTTAACTCAGACTCAGCTTGGAGAGCGAATAGGTTTAAAAGCTTCACGTGTATCTAAAATAGAGCATGGAGCTCCTATAACACCTGAAGTGGCTTCATTTATATTAAGTAAAATGGGCTCGGAACTACAATTTAAAGTTGTTGACTCTCATACTAATGATGAAGCGACTACACAGTTCCTTATGTCTGTGATTTACAATTATTCTAAAATAAAACGTATTCCTCTTAGCAGAGCTTTTCATTATCTGAAATTATTTAAAGGATTGGAGTATTTAACCAGATATAAGGAAATTGAACAGACATTATCTTACGAGGATATAGTAGATAATATTTCTAAGGTCTGTTCTCACAATGGCGGTGCCTTATGAGACTTTATCATGGTAGCTATTGTAAAATAAAGCTGATAGACCTTAATTTTTCACGTAAATATATGGATTTCGGACCAGGTTTCTATCTGACTCCGAATTATCGGCGTGCGGTAATGATGGCTAATCGGAGCGTAGACCTTAGAGGTGAGGGAATGCCTGAAGTCAATTCGTTTATATTTAATCGTATCTCATGTTCTAAGTGCGTTAAGATTAAGGAATTTAAAAGTAATAATTGGGAATGGGCAGAGTTTGTGATGAAAAACAGAGATAAATCAGCTATAGTGCTCTATAACCATGAATATGATATTGTAATCGGCCCTGTGGCGGATTCAAGAGTTGATGCTGAAATAAGGAATTATAAACAGGAAGCAGGTGAAAATTATCTAAATCCTGTTAACTTAAAGACTCTTGCTTCCAGATTAAGATATGCCGGGGAGAGTTATATACAGTATTGTTTCTGTACTGAAAGATCTTTAAATTATCTGATTCGTGATTAAATTTATCTAAATTATGGAAATTCCGATTGAGCAATTACTTTCAGAACTTGTATTTAAAGTTGCAAAGCACTTTAATCTTGATAATCAAGAGGCCTTGGAGGCTGTGGCTCTGTCAAAGTTAGCAAATGAGTTGACTGAGAATGGTAACTGTTGCAAACTAACTCTTAATGAGCTAAGCGAAAAGCTTTACGACGAAATTGCAAAAGGTGAATAATTATTTGTCCTATTAGCTCATTCAACAGTACCTTTTCTTACTTAAAAATTTATTTTACAGTGTTTTGTAGGAACGCGATTTTTCGCGTCCGCGTCAGGATTGCAATAAATGTTGAGAAAGCTCTCTTCCAGGCGGACGCGATTCGTCGCGTCCCTACTGATTGTCAACTATTTATGTGTTAGAGTTTAGCTGGACAGTTACACATTCTAAGGTTAAATCACAGGTTTATCGTGTGCCGAAAATAATGCCTTGCCTTACACGCTTCTGTAATACTCTGAAACGGTCGAAACAGATGTATGTCAGGATTATAATACTTACTAACTCAAACCATAATTTAACCGAGGTCGGATCCATAACTATTTCCCAGATACGGCCGATAATACACATAATCCCGACAATCAGGAGGGTCAATGAAATATTGCGCTTAACAGGATTGCTGAGTTTCATAGTTGAGAGAATTAAAGGGTTAAACCTTTACAAAGATACTACTTTTTATCCGATTATACAATAGTTTTTTCTTTATTTAAACTTTGTGCTTAATTGATGCTCAAAGTGATAAAAAGTTGTTAGACTATAATTATAAAAGGAAGCATTATGCGTGCATTTTTATTAACTCTGATAATGGTAATTGTATTGACAGTTACTTCGGACATGAAAGCCTCGGCAACGGCTAACGCCTCGTCTGTTACTACTTCCGGTGTAGTTAGTCATCACCCTCGTCACGGACATCCCGGTGGCAAACCTGTGTATAATCCTGCTAAAAGTAGTAAGGAGTATCAGCGTCTGATGCGTAAAGCAGATGAATGTCGCTGTAAGGCTGCTGATTACAGACGACAGGCTCAGGAGAAATTGCGTCAGGCAGAACGGTACAGCCGGGAAGCTAATGAATGTAGTCGCCGGCATCAGTACAGCCGTGCACAGGCTGCACAGAACAAGGCCGACAAAATTATGCATAAATACAATGACCTGATGCGTAAAGCAGCCGAACAGGACCGTAAGGCAGCCGAATACGAACGTCAGGCAAATCGCAGACGTTGAGTAAATGACTCAAAGAAGATACATACCGTATTATAATGCCTAATACCTCATGTACAGAGCTACACGAGGATTAGGCATTATAATAGAAAAATATGTATTTATATTTTTTCCCGGACAAGTCTGAGGAAATCTTCTCGGTTCTTTGCCGGTCCATGTGCTGTCTCGCTACAATTATACCATTCGAGGTTCTTCATACCGACAGCCTCAAGCACAAGGGGTTTGAAGTAATTGAGGAAGAACGGTGCGAAACGTTCGGTCGGTGCTTGTGAAGTAGAGAATATCACTGTTCTGCTGATATTGATTTTGTCAGGTATCAGTTCACCTGCAGGAGAGTATTGATAAGCTTTGCCACTGAGCATGACTTTATCGAAAAATCCTTTTACTATAGCTGGCATAGCACCCCACCATATAGGGAATATCATGATAAATTCATCACTGTTTATAAGCGTTTCCAGATAACGTGCGGCGATAGGGTCGGCAGTCTCTCCTTTGCTGTAGACTCTGAGACTTGCGGCTTCAAGGGCAGGGTTGAAACCTTCGGCATAAAGGTCAAGCACCGTATAGTCTTTTTTCTGAGCATCCAGACAGCTTTTTACTTCCTCCAGAATAGCATGATTAAAACTCTTGTCGTAGGGGTGGGCATATAATACGGTAGTCATTTCTATATGTTTTAAAGGGTTTTTATGACTGATGTAACACTGTTTATTAGTCTTTTGTTTACATATATCTTTATTCTATCTCTATTCCCACACCATGTGATTCATCAGATGACCGGCAAATGGTCTCAGGCCGACTTTCTCAAAGCCAACTGATTCGTAAAGCTTAAAGGCACGGAGGTTGTCAGTGTCGCAAAGTAAGCCGAGTGGTTTACCGACTGCATCTGCTTTACATTTAGCATCGGCGATAAGGGCTTTTGCCACTCCCTGTCCTCTGAATTGAGGTAAAACCATAAGGGTATCAAGATAAAACTCATCAGGTTCTGTCTCGCCGGGTAGCTCTTCTATTTTTTCTTCACTCAGTCCCCAGCCTAATGTGGTATTTGCTTCATGAAAAAACGGACGGCGAAGTCTTTTTAAATCAGCACCGTCATAGCTTACGCATACACCCATCGGAACACCGTCGTCAGTCTGTGCTATTCTTGTATTAAGATAAGAATATTGAGAGTCTGTGCGCTCGGCAAGTCTTTCAAAAAGATCATGAACGTCTTTTTGTGAATTATTTTCTCCGGCCAGACCTGTTGTGATGGCCAGGCCGATAGCTTCAAGAATTGCATCTGCAATCAGTGAAGCGTCCTGAGGATTAGCAGTTTTTATAATCATTGTTTTTGTCAGTACAGAAATAAGGATTTAAGTTATACGAAAGTTATTTTATGGTATAGATTGTCAGTGCAAAATTAGCGATTTTTCTGATAAGTCACTAACTGGGTCCTTTACATATCGTCAAGATTGAGGACTTTATTCTCTATACTGTAATGGTGAACATACTGTATAAAGGCTTTGTTTCAACAGTAAAAAATATTAATACCTAATGGCTACTGATTCCACTGTTAAACCGGTATCGACCGGACTGTCGCCTGCTCCGAAACATTATGGTGTGTTTGTAACATTCATAGCTATCATCGGAGCCTTTTCATCACTGGTTAACGATATGTATCTCCCGACGATTCCGTCGATGATGAAAGAATTTCATACCACACCGTCAATGACGCAGATGGGTATCTCGATGGCAATGGCCGGAATGGGTCTCGGCTCTGTGCTGTGGGGATCGGCCAGTGACCGCTACGGACGAAAACCTATCCTGATAATCTCACTGATTATATTTGTATTGTCAACGGCTCTGTCTCTCTTTTCGCAGACTATCACTTTCTTTATTATCTGTCGTCTGTTTCAGGGTCTCGGAGCTGGCGGAGCTATGGTGCTTTCGACATCTATTCCGGCTGATGTCTATATGGAACGCCAGCTTGCGAAGTTGATGGCTATAATGGGTGCGGTCAACGGGGTGGCTCCGGCGCTCGGACCTGTCTTAGGCGGTTTCATGGCCGACTGGGTAGGTTGGCGGGGCATTTTCGTAGTGCTGCTTGCTATTGGCGTGGGTATGACCTTCTGGACAACTCATTATAATGAAACTCTTCCGCCTCAGCGTCGTCTTAAAGCACGTAGTATTGCTGATTATCTCAAGGCATATCGTTCGCTTTTTACCAACGGGCGTTTTATGATTTATGTCACTATCAAGGCTGTTGCTATCGGTTTGCTTTATGCTTATATATCTTCCGCACCGTTTATTATTCAGTCACATTATGGTTTTAATGCTATGGCTTTCGGTCTGATATTCGGTGGTAATGCTTTGGCAATGAGTGTCGGTTCGTGGCTGGCATTACGTTTCAAAGTGCTGAAACAGGCTATGGTCGTAGGCTGTGTAGGTATGTTTGTGTTTGCTGTGGCCGAAGCGTTTGTTATGTGGAATGAAGTAGCGTTTGCGCTCTATGAACTCTGTGCGATACCGATGTTGCTTTTCTCAGGTATGATATTCTCAAGTGCCAATACTCTGTCGATGGAGGTAGGGCGTGAGGAGGCAGGAACAGCTTCTGCCATACTCAGTGTGGTGAAGTATGCATTTGCAGCTGTTGTTTCGCCGCTCGTTGGTCTCGGCAACATGTTCCATTCTACGGCAATCGCTTTCGTAGCTGTAACCTCTGTCGCTCTTATTCTCGCCTGGCGAGCCAGCAAGCTTACGTCATTAGCAGATATGGAACGTTCAAAGTAATGATTAGTAGAATATTTATGATGGTACTGACATTGTCCTCGTATATAATGAGCAATGCTCAGTCAATGGCGACAGAAGCAGAAGTGTTTATCTCAGGCTTGCCACCGGGATTACAGGATAAACAGGAACAGGCTGTGAGAGCAGCTATAAACGGTGATTTCTCACCTCTTAATGAAGTGAGAAACGCTCGTAATATTCCTTCGGCTCTACCGGCAGGCATTTCTTCAGAAGATATTGATGGTAAATACAGATTATATGTTCCGGACGGAGCGACTTGTATGTCGTTGCTGATTTATCTTCATGGCGGCGGGTGGTGTTTCGGAAGCATAAATAGTTGTTCACGTTTCTGTTCGTCATTAGCTAAAGAGGCCGGAATAGCTGTTTTGGCTGTGGAATATCCTTTAGCTCCGGAACATCCTTATCCCGCCGCTCTTAATTCCTGTATTGAGGCGTTGACCTACGTCGTAGATAATGCTGCGGAACTTGGCGTTGACCCGAATGCTATTTCCATAGGTGGTGATAGTGCCGGCGGTAATCTGGCGTTGGCTACAGCGCTCAGAATGATTTATACCGAGGAACAGCTTAAAGATACACCATATATAGATTCGTTACCGAAAATAAAATCACTTGTGTTGTTCTATCCGGTGGTCAAAGCTTGGAACGATGGTTCCGAGTCATGGAGTAAGTATGAATCCAGCTATGGACTTGACGGTAAAATTATGGAGACTTTTAACGAAGCCTATATTGACGGCAATGACCCTCAACTACCTCTTATATCTCCATATAATGCAGCCCCGGCCCATCTGTCAAAATTACCTCCTACACTGATTGTCAACGCAGACCATGATATTCTGAAAGACCAGGGAGAAGCGATGTATGAACGACTCAGAGAGGCAGGCGTAAAAGTAAAAAGGGAAGTCCTCCCCGGTACAACACACCTGTTTATTACCGTCGCAGGACAGCCTACAGCATTCGATAAATCAGTTGCCCTCACTAAAGAATTTTTATCTGATTAGAAATCCTGCTTATTATAGCCCCTTTGAGAATATTGATTTAGTTGTCAAGAAGGAATTTCCATGCCGGTATTATCTCTATCTCAACACCGTCCTGTTCTATTTTACCTTCTTCTTCATAAGTCACGATAATACATCGGTTACAGGAAAGAATTTTACCTATTTTTATAAGTCCGTTCGTTTCTCTTTCTGATGTTTTGGATGCTCCTTCCAAAGAATAACATACCTGAATAGCTGTTGCTGTCTCAGGTATATAGAAATCTACTTCTATACCGTGATTATAGTGATAAACCGCATCTGTAGAGCCGTAACGACGGATGAGAGTGAGAGCCACAAGGTTTTCAAGTAGAGAGGTACGTATATCCAGAGCAAGCAAAGATATAATACCGTTGTCAATGAAATAATATTTCGGATTGCTGACTCTTTCGGTTATACTATTAGCTATGTTCGGCACTGTAAGAATCAGATATGCATCTGTGGCATAGCTAAGATAGTTAATGATAGTACTTTTTCCTATCTTGGTTCCAGTTGATGCTACTATGTTTGTGGCACGGGTAAATGAGAGTGGTTGCTTTACACTCTCAGCGAGTTTACGAAACAGAAGACGGAGTGCGAAGATATTTTCAACTCTGTGTCGGGCTGCAATATCACCTAAAAATATTTTTTGATAAAGGCTCATAAGATAATCTCTCTTCACCGGAAGAGTGGCACATTCAGGGAAACCTCCGAACTGAAAATATTCTTCAAAATGACGCATTAATGTTGCACGGTTTGTAGTAGTGGCCATAAGTAATTTATCGTTACTGTCAATACCGTTTATTTCCAGATATTCGCCAAATGAAAATGGAAATATCTCGCGAGTAAGATAGCGACCTCCCAAAGTTATTGCTACATCAACAGAAAGCATCTTGGCATTACTGCCGGTAATGAAAACCTTATATTTGTTGTCAGCAAGACGACGTGCAAACTTTTCCCAGCCTTCCACGTTCTGTATTTCATCAAGGAAAAGCATAGGTCGTTTGTCGCTTAGTCTGGCGTGGACTTCAAGAATAGTGTTTAGATCAGCAAGATTCATTCCTGCAAGTCGTTCGTCTTCGAAATTAAGATATATAATTTCATCCCAGGAATGAGCGGAGGCTATAAGTTTTTGGATATGGCCGTAGAGAAGATAAGATTTACCGGCACGACGAACTCCTACAAGTACCTGACGTTCAAAATTATCAAGAGATATGTTTCGTTCTATAACGCTGTGACGCATCACCTCATGACGGTTCTCCAGCATTACTTCCATAAGATTTTGTTTGCTAATCATGTATTTCTGTCTTGTTTATAAGACAAAATTAGCCTAATTTTGTCTTATAAACAAGACAGAAATACAAAATACCTGATTATCAAATTTATGAGATAACTATTTTTCAGTAAGACTGGTAGCTAAAAAGTGTGATGATGTTCAAGACTGAGACTGTCTACCAATTCTCCCTCCATATTGAAAATCTGAATAAAGGTATATCTTCCTCCGAGTTCGGGATTAGAGACATAACGATATGAGTTAAAAATCAGAAATCCCTCTTCCGTCTCACCTAAAAAACCGGCGTTGGCAGGGATAAACCATGCCTTACGGGAAGGAACATCAAGAAAGAAGCAATGTATATTACGCATATCAGGACATCCTCCCACAATCATTTGAAGGGGATTGTCATTTAGTACACTTACGAAAGAAGCTATGGGTACAGAATCAAACGGAATAGGTATAAACTTTTTGCCATCCGGAAGATACCAGGCATTTACTTCTTTGTCTCTTACTGTCTGTAACAGTATTTCCTTTTTATTGGTTACGGTGTCACGGCTCCATAATCTGACAACATCAACATCAAACTTATCCTTTGCCGAATCCACAATTTCCGACAATATTTCCATATTCCCGAAACTATAGATGACTTCTCCCTCATTTTTTTCCATCGGAGTCTGAATCTCTTGGACCGGAGCAGGAGCCTTTTTAGATGAACACCCAAGTGAAATCGCAAGCATAGCGAGGCAAATGTACATTAATGTTTTCATAATTATCTTGTTTTTAGAATACAGAGCAAGAAAAACCACCTAATCTATCATCGGAAATTCAGCTTTAGAAGTAAAGATGATTGTAACCTGGCTATTTTTTGATTAAATTCGCACAATCGATTGACTACAATTATTTTGTAATATTTTTGTGAAATAAGTCAGGAATGAAAGCGACAATAGTTTTAATTGCAGATAATGAGGCAGAAAATTATGGCAAGCAGCTAATGCTGATCGCTCACAGATATGGGAAGATGGGATTTGAAATGGCCAGACTTCCACAGCATGTCTCTTTGAAGCAGCCGTTTGCGATTCGTAGTTTAGAAGATATGGAAGTATTCTTTGACAGCTTTGCAAAGAAACTACAACCGTTTGATATTGAATTTACAAATATAGACCTTTTCCCATCCGATGTATTGGCTGGTGTCCAATCCGGCTGTATGAGTCTGCGTGTCAGAGAAACACCACAACTTGTAAAGGCGCAGAAATGTCTGAACGAAGAATTACGTAAAGCTTTTGGTCCGTGTCCGGCAGAGCACGACAATGACTACATTTTTCACATGACATTTGCTATCGGCGGCGCAGACTACGAATCCTATCAAAGAGCTTACGAGAAGTTGAAAAAGAGTGATTATCACCATACATTTAAGTTCAGTAAGTTAGGCTTACTCTACTATAACGACGATAATATCACCCCGGGAACATATTTCTGTTATAAAATCTGCGATCTTAAGGACTGAAATAAATTTTTTCGTCCAGGCTATTTAGATTTTAAAGATAACGAAGACACAAATAGTACATTCATACATAAAATGCTAACCGATCTTGATATTCGTAATCATAGATTGGTAGCATGTTGTCGTTTTCGATACTGTATATCTGTTGAGGATTTGCGATACGGTTGAGGATTATATTTCTAAGCAGTTCTCCACGAAGTGCTTTCAGTTTTTCTGTGTAAGGCGAACGTGTGGATTCTCCGTTTTGCTCTTTAAAATCGACTTTCCATACTTTTGCAAATTGATTCACCATTTTCCAATCTACGCATTTTGCAGCATCAGCCGGAAGAAGATTCAGTATCTGTGTCTCACCGGAAGCCTGCAAATCCTGGATCAGCTGTATCGTCACCTTCTCCCGCCAATAAGTAAAAAGCGATGTATCATTAGGAGAGATAGAAGCATTATATTCCATACGATAAGACTTTACTACATCTTTCGGCTTTAACCAACCATAGAGTGAAGAGATTATTCTTACATTTGACGCTGCCCACTCCTTATCAGCTTCGGAAAGCGACCTGTAATCAAGCTTTCTGAACACTACCCCGGTAAATGCCTCGATAACTCTAAGTCCCATACCCTTATTAGGAAATTCATAAGCCATTTGTCGTAGATTCACTGCCAAATTATTGCTTATCTTTAACGCAGCCGAGATGTCAGAGATTGCCATACCTTTAATCCGCTCCATAATCTCGCCGGCCTCTTCCTCGCCAGCTGGCTTATTGGCCTCATAGCACTCTGGCCTAATCTCCGCCTCCCGCTTCTCCATCGTCTTCGATTCCGCTATCAATATCATCATAATCACATCTTTTAATGTAACAAAGCAGTTATAAAGGTAAATTTAGACTATTCTTCGATTAGTTCGACCGGACTTTCCTCTATTTCCATACCAAAAGGGTTTAGGTGGTTTCTGTAGTCTTTCGGACAGATTTTGTTGAATCGGGCGAGATCTTCGTCAGAGAACGGAACTTTATCGTCTTTGCCATGTTTCTCGCAGTATGTTAGAATCAAAGCCATATTTCCTTTGGACAGGAATCCGGCTTTGTCTGCATGGTACATACAGTTCAATGCATGAGTGAGGTGTTGATTGCTGTCGTTAGAATACTGAGTGTATTTCCTCCACAATCCTGTTGCTGCTATATCATAGAGCATAGGTAATTTTTCTCCGAAAATTCGGATTTTATTCATCTCATCATTTATATCAGAGAATTCTTATCACGTTTTCCGTTGTAAAAAGAATCAAGCACCTCTGAAAATATGTCGTCAGGAGAAATACAGTCGAATAGTGTCATGCAGGATTTGACTTTCAGAGCATCAATACTTCCGAGTATTGATTCGGCAGACTTGTCGGAATGTGTCAGAAGAGCTTCTGAAATCTCACGAAGTCTTGTACCGAGCACAGGATGGTTGAGGTAGTCTTCTGCTTCCTGACGGTCAGCAATACCATAGTAATGAGACATTCTGCTGTGGCCGAGACCGCGAAGTTGAGGAAATATATACCATATCCAATGACTTACCTTTCTGCCGGCCTTTATTTCGCTTAGTGCAGTAGCATAGCCGTCCCATTTGGAATCCTGAGCATCTATGAATCTTGTTATATCGTTTTTATCTACCATATTTGTATTATCGTTTTTTCGGTTTAACTTGCTTTATACCTATATAGACAAGAAATATTGAATGATTCTATTTCGAAAAAAAGAAATTTATAATTCGATAAGTACTTCAGAAAAATAAATGAACATATCAGGCTCTTTTGGAGAAGTTGATAA
>CAMWVA010000101.1 GCA_947177575.1 uncultured Porphyromonadaceae bacterium
GCCTGGAATTGTCAGCTGTACAGACTCATTACGAAGGAGTCTCCAGCCCGCATGTTGTTCCAAGCCGATAACTTTTGTAAGCTCTTTCTCAGGCGAATCAGGTGCCTTATAACTGCGATACAGGCAATAGTCATGATTACCAAGTACCGAATACACACCATCACGGGCTTTAAACTGACTTAGGAGAGATAGAAACGGTGTAATTTCATCAGATGAGCTATTTACCAAGTCACCGGTAAAGACTATAAGATCCGGTTTGAGACTGTTCACTTCGCTGACAATGCGCTCAACAGTACCGGGTGAGGCCAAGTAAGTACCTATGTGAAAATCTGACAACTGCACTATACGATAGCCATTAAAAGAGGCCGGAAGTTTTGGCGAAGTTACTGTCACCTCTTCAACGGTAACTTTTTTCCAGCCTACGGCAATACCGTAAACCGCTATAGTCAGCCATGCTACAGATAAAGCAGATGCAACCCAGTTAAATACCATGCTTCCATGATGCCAGAATAGCCCTACCCCTTTGCCAATCAAAGAGACAGCGGCAAATATAACCGTAGGGAAGACTACACATAATGTGAGCCAGAATAACAGATTCAACATATTCTGTCGCATATCGCCGAAAACGAACATGCGTATCATCACAAAAAAGTAAGCTAACGTAGGCAGCAGAAAAAGTATTTTTGTCCACCATGACGTCTTTTCTATCACACAGAAAAGTATATATACGTCGGGTAACAACAGCAGTAACGCACAGATTATAAATATAAACGCCATATTTTATTGTGTAATTTACGCAGCCGGCAATACTAAAATCAGACATCTGATAGCCAACAAACAATTGTCTCAACCGGACTACTCCACAAAGTTAGTGCTAATTTTTAAATAATCTATTAAAAGTCAGACGGGGTGTGAAGGAAATTTCCTTCACACCCCGTCTGACTTTCTGATCTAAGGAGTAGACTTAAGCTTAATCAGCTCCTGTTTATCGGTCAATGGTTTTTTACTTGACTACCATGCGTCGGCTGATAGTGTGGCCCTCAGAATCAGTAGTTCTTATAATATAAATACCTTTTTCTGTGGGTCGTTGGTTAAGTCGGATACCATTGAGATCGAAGAATTCCACATTCGTATTATCAGCCATGTTTACCTTAACTGATGTGGTAATTACTTCGACAGAATTAGATACAATACCTGTAGATGTCATATCGTTGGCATATACTGCTACTACTTTCCATTCATAACTACCGTTACCCTCGGCTATGTCAGAGTAATTGTCAGTAAATGAAGTATTATCTGTAATACCTGCAAGTGTCCAATTGTCTTCGCCTTCGAGACTTCTGTAAACTTCATACGTTACTTTAGGACGACTGATATTCTCTTCTTCAAGTTCGTAGCCTGCACGCAGCATGAAGTAATCAGTTGTAGACCATGTGCCCAACTCTGAGATAGTTAAGTCATAGTTGTCACCGGCATAATATTGTGCACCATATTCATAAGGATAGGCATCAGTAACCTCGGCTGTACCGATTCCCATAAATCCATCACAGCTTACTGCAACCATAAATCCGTCTGCTGTAACAGGAGTTGTGAGTTCATGAGTATTCCAGCCATTGTCAACATAGTCAACTCCGTATTCTTCATATAAAATCTTCTCTGAGTCAGGAAGACCGTCGGTAAGACCGAAAACAAATACATTAAAGTTAGCTCTTTGTGCAGCCTGTTCGCCTTCAAGATACCAGCTTACCGACTTAACAGTAGCTTTAACTCTATAAGCAGAACCGAAAATAATCTTACGGAATCCGCCTGAGAATCCTACAGATCCAGTGTAGTTACCTGAATCATGACGTAACTCGGCATACGGCTGACCCCAAGAAAGCACTACTCCGGTTTCAGATGCTGTAGCTGACAGCGTATTTACCGGCAGTACAGACTCTGATAATGTTATGTTGTGAACAACCGGTTCGCCTTGCAGAGATATTTTTTCACATTCAGAGTTGAAGAAAGGATTGGTGATTATCACATTGTAATCAGCCATATCATAAAGGCTAACTGTATACTTACCATCAGCATCTGTCACAGCATCACCTTCTGTATCGGCTACAAAATGTAATTTTACTCCTTCAAGCGGATTCCCTAAAGAATCGATAACCTTACCGGAAATTTCAAGTTTTTCAATTTCCGGCATTACTATAGTAATTTCATTCTCCGCTCCAAGTTGTATTTCAACATCCGTTTTGCTTCTGCTATATCCGGGCTTGGTTGTTTCAAATACATAAGAACCTTCGGCAAGAGCAGGTATCGAGAACTTACCTTCTGCATCAGAAACACGATTGGTAGCTTCACCGGCAATACGTATAACTGCATTCTCAACAGGATTTCCAAGAGAATCGATAACCTTTCCGATTAGAGGAGCTGAGGGTGCATTAACCATATTGATAGTCAGACACGGATAGATAGAGCTTAACCTTGATTTAGTGAGCATAACATCTTCGGCAAGGTCATCAGTTTCCAATCCGATAGAACGGGACTCATTACTTACAGAAACATGGAAATACTGTCCGTAAATAAATTCACGACCCTCTTTCTTAGCCATTATAACAAGATTTCCACCTTTGTATTCGTATGGCGCATCAAACGGAATAATCAAATTGTCATTCACTCCGTCAAATTCTACCTCTCCTTCAAATACTTTTGTCAGAGTAGCCGGATTTACTAAAGTTGGATCGTCAAAATTAAAACGCTCTGTTTCTCCAATAAAGAATTCAAAATTTTCACTACGGAAAGGAGCTGTTCCGGTGGCTTTATATGACAGACTGTGAATAGTACCACGATTAGTCTTCATCTCATTTGCCCAATAGATAGACTGCGCAACACTTTTGCAAGCATAGAGATTAACCGGAGTATTCATAGCTTTCCGAATACTGTCAGTGCGATTGGTCTGGATTGTAAAGCTTTCACAATCATCAGGAAGAACAGAAACAGCGATAGCAGCAGAAGTATTATCATAAGAGGCGGTTTCACCCTCAGCAACAACCTGGGTAGTAAAACGGTAAGTGCCCGGTTTTTCAGCTTTCCAATTGAATTCAACTACTTCTGATTTTTCATACCCTAATGTATTTCCATTTTTGGTATCTACCACGTTACCTGACTCATCAATCAGATTGACAACATAACTTGTGTTATTAATTCCGTGATTTTCAATCAGAGTATTAAAGGTAGCAGTTTCGCCGCCCTTTAATTCCTTTGTACCCTTCAAATACTTAACACACAAATCAGTATCTGACGGTGTGCCAAGGAATATATTATCCACAAATGTTGCATACGGACTCATCATAAGTTCCATTATGTCGCCGGAGGCATGACGGAAGGCAATACGTGCCCTGCAGGTTTTACCGGCAAATTCAGGAAGCTCTATTCTGACCTTGTGGAAACCGAGTTCTCCGTCAAAAGTATTATCAGACTCAGGACTGATTGTATAGACATTTGTCCATGTCACTTCATAATCATCAGAAATATAGACCTCAATCTGAGGAATTTCAGCACTTACAGGTGCTCCTGTATCCTCATGAAGAGTGTTGCTCTCCTGAAGAGCATAAGAGAACTCAAATGTCGGGTTGCTACCCATTCTTATAAAATCTGTTTTCAGCCCGACTGAATAGTCACCGGTCATCATGCCGTAGAAAGTATCGCATCGCCATGCACGAGTATTATCAATACCTCTGCCGATAAGATTACCACTGCCGTAATTCAATTCGTATCCCTCGGGAGTACCGAAGTCAAACGTCACATAGTGAGGATCATTGATTACAGTCTCTTTTATGTCGGCGGTAACTGTGATCGGTATTGTAGCTTTGAACGGAACATTAGTTGCCAATTCAAACACTCCTTCATATTGTCCGAGTTGTTTGACTTTATCGGGATGAAAAGTGACATAAATAGTCTGTATGTCATATTCTTCTACTTCACACGGGAGACCTTCGATGGTGATTTCCGGACTACATGATTTCAGTTCAACACTCATCGGAGCATCGCCATCATTGTAGAATGTGTACTCCTTCCTACATTCCGATGTTGTTTCAAGCACATCACCGAAATCTATGCTTCTGTCTCCGTAGAATGCCGGTACCGCCCGGTCACTAATCGTAACCTCATCAATAATCATGCCGTATGTATTGAGAGGTGAAGTAGCATGAAAACCAATGTAGTACTCTCCGTCTTCATCAATTTCAACAGGCACTGTCACACCCTTCCACGAAGTAAGGTCTTCTTCACTGATTGAGAATAACTCTGTTGCCTTTGCCTCCGGATTTTGGGCACTACACAACATGACAGTCAGTTCCTCACATTCTTTTCCCGCAGGAGCATATATCGCAAAAGAAAGGTTATATTCATGGTCAGCAGCAAGATTTATTCCCGGTGAGAACATCCATGTGTCATGAGGAGTGGTAGAGGGAAGAAGAATAGCATATTTCATACCGCTGACTCCTCTTACAACTCCGTCAGGATTATATATTGTACCCGCCATCCAGTGATCTTCATTATTGCCGGGCGTACAGGTATAGGTCCAGCCCTGTGGAAGATCGTACGGATCTTCTCCTGTCACACTTTCAAAGTCCTCATAAAAGGTGAATCCGGCAGCCACTTTCATGGGGCTCTTTTTGAATGCCGGTTTGTCTGTCTGTTCAGCATTCCCAAAAGGTGTCAGTGAAAGGGGACTGCTCATCGGATTAGTTGATTCCACTTCAGGCAGACGACTCAGAGAAGCAGCATAAGACAATCCAAGGACTGAAACCCCGATAGAGACTGCCGCTATTAGACGAGTTCGCTTCATAAGAAAAAGTTTAGGTTAATATTGAGAAAATTATATTTTCATTAATTTTGCACAAAATTAGAGCAATTATCTCTAAAAAGGTAGTATTTCCTGATAAGATACGTGTCGATTGATTAATTGACACGAACTTATTTATCAGAAATAAGCTTGTTTTAGAGTTAAGTATGTTTTAGAAGCATGGGTAGAAGAATATACATATTAATGGCCGTAGTATTGTGGACATGTCTGGCAGAAGGTAAAGTAGATATACAGCGTATGTACGACAAATACCGACACCTATCCATGTCCCAGCTTGCTGATATGGGCAATGAATACATGACACGACAAAGTAATGACAGTGCTTTGGCAGTATTCACCATAATGGTGAGCCGGGTGAATGATATGTCTTCCGACGAGGATAAGAACTATGGAGTGACGGCATATAATTCTATCGGTGTTATACATTTTCTACAGGCCAATTATGCAGCTGCATATTCAAATTTTCTCAATTCCATTCAGCTTTTGGATATTCCCGATTCACCGGGATACCAAAATATAGCTGCAATCTATCATTATTATGGTGACACTGCCAGAGCTAATGCTTGTTTGAGACGTGTGGTTGACTATGCGGTAAATGAAGGTCATTGGGAACATGCAATGGTTTCTCTCATGAACCTTATCACAACTAATCTTAATATGGAGGGTTCGTACGACTTAGAACCGTATCGCCGGCCTCTCGAACAGCTTTTGAAAAATATTCCATCTTCAGAAGCTGAAGACATTCCTTATCTTATGATGTTTTGCCAGGCAATGTTGCAGGCATCGAAAGGTCAGCATCAGGAAGCTATTGACGACCTTAAGAAATCCGTAGACATGGCCGGCTCTATGGTAATACCGCCACGAGACATATATGGCTCTTACAGTTGTATAGCCAGAGAATTTCTCACAATAGGAGAAACAGACTCGGCAATTCACTATATAGGACTTGCCGAACAACTTGCACGTGATAATAATTTTCAGGAGTTAGTTATTGAGTCATATAAGAATTTATCTTACTTATACGGACGCTCCGGACTTACCGATAAGCAACGTGAATATCATTACAGGCATTTGGAGCTTAGTGACTCCATATTGAACTTCCGTGAATTCGGACACATTCGTGATCTTGAGTTAGCGCATGAAGTCAATCATTTTGAGAAAAGACTTACCCAGATGATGCTTGAAGAGCGTCTGCGACGAAATACTTTGTGGCTGGTAAGTGTGGCGTTAGTGATAGTAATCGGATTAGTGTTTTTTCTTATCTGCCAAAATAAAAGACTTAAAGAGAAGAATCGTGAGCTCTTTAATAAAAATATAGAGGATATGAAACGCATTGCCACAATGCTTGACCTTCAGTCTGCCCAGTCTTCTACTCACGATCGTAACGAGATTCCTGATAATAATGGAGAGAATAACGAAAACGTCTCACATTCGGAAATTGTCACAGAAGATTCAGGTATCAGCCGTGTTAAATACGAGGCTTCGAAACTTACGGATCAGGCCAAAGATGAAATCTTAGAGAAAGTTTATCGGGTTATGAACGATAGCAAGTACTTCTGTCGTGAGGGCTTTTCTCTTAAAGATATGGCAGAATATTGCGGGTCAAATGTGACATACGTATCACAGGTAATAAACGAAAAAATCGGAAAGACTTTCACACAGATTCTGAATGAAGCAAGAGTAAATGAAGCACGTAAACGTTTCGTCGATTTCGAGACCTACGGACATCTTACAATTGAAGCAATTGTGGCCGATCTCGGTTTTAAATCGAGAAGCACATTCTCGAAAACGTTTAAGAGAATTACGGGTCTCACCCCGACTGAATTTCAAAAGATAGCGCGTGAGACACAAGCTTCAGATGAGACCGATTGATAACGCAACAATAGCGCCGTCAGTGTCTGAGACACTGACGGCGCTGTTGTTGCGAAAGAAAATTTTGGATTATATACTTAAATTCGGATTATGTACTTTTAGTTATATAAGTCTGTTATTTTGTCTGTGTATTATTGCCTCCGCCGAAAGTCGTCATAGAAGTCGGCTGTGGAGTCTCAATCCAGTCTTCAACATTGATAGTGAATTTCATCGGACCGCCTAAGATAGACTTACCCGGATTAGGATCGTCGGGGTCAATGACACCTGCGCCACCGGTGAAGTCAAGAGTATAGACGTATTTCTTACCCGATTCCCATGTACCGCTCAAAGGAATAGCAGCCCAGCCGTATGTTCTAAGAGGCTTGTTAGTAGACGTAGTCTCCGAGGGGAATGGATATACCTGCGCACCGTCTTTGGTAGTAATACTCAGAAGTACACCTAAATATGCTCCTCTTGCGACATTATCCGGATCGTCGGTTGGACTCCATGCTCTCAGTGTCTGAGGCAACAACATGGCATTACCTGACTTACCCATTATTGAAACCGGGTCACTGGTAAGTGTGATGGTATCACAGTTAGAAGTGTACACTTCCGTATCGTGCCAGTCATCAAGAGTCCATGTTTCCTTTTCAAAATCGAATGTACCTAAAAATTCAGGACGTCCGATTCTCATGCCGGCTACTTTAAATATGTAAGCAGTGTTTTCTGACTTGGCTCTTAACTCAATTTGCGACAGTTGGTGTTTGAAATTGAGTTCTACACCCGATGCTTCGTTGCTCTTACGGTTACCTGTTGCGATAGCTGTAATGAAATCCACCTGATCGGCAATTTCAGAGGCAGGTGAGAAGGATGCCATTTCCTTAGTGGAAGTAGTGAGTGTGACATCAGCACCTAACTCTTCAGCCGAAGGAGCGAAAGCATAGAATGTAACGGTATTGTCATCACCGGGCCAGTTATAAGCTGGAGACGAGGTGAAAAAACTATCTGAACCTTTGGAAAAAGGAATCTGATTAAAATATACTTCGTTATCCCAGATAGCAGTGACGTCAAACTCCGACAGATTTGCGTTCGTGGTCTCCGTCGCACGCGTCCTTGAGCCCATAGCCGGTCTGAAACTTATCTGTGAACCGACAGACCTTGCTGCGTCACTACTGATCGGTTCGTCATTCGTACACGATGCCATGGCTAACAGCATAGCACTCATTCCTATAAGTAAATTTGTCTTTTTCATAGTATCAATCTTAAAGTGTTTGTAATATTAACAAAAACCAACTAATATGGTTGGCACATCAACCATATTTTTTCAATTCAAAAAAATATCAGCTTTTACTACAGTTCATAAATTCAAAAAGCTTATAGATATTGCTATATGATTCACCTTTGTCTGCTATCAGTCTGGCATTTGCTATAGCAATATCAAACCGATTATTATCTAACATTCCGGAAACCCAAGTTTCTTTGAAAAGAAATGACTGATGTTTAGTAAAATCAGGAATATACCGTCGTAACACTTCAACCACATCATTTGAAGTAGCAAAATAACGATTAGTATTCA
The DNA here is from genome assembly GCA_947177575.1 of uncultured Porphyromonadaceae bacterium. Taxonomy (GTDB): domain Bacteria; phylum Bacteroidota; class Bacteroidia; order Bacteroidales; family Muribaculaceae; genus Lepagella. Next base: position 8,280 of record CAMWVA010000101.1, read on the forward strand.
GATAATGTAATAGGAACCAAAACTCAATAGAAGGCATACTATCACATAGTATTACTGCCGAATTATTTGCATACTTACGACACATACTATCAAACTTAACCTTTTCCGCCGGTCGTGTACGCGTAACGTCAGTATCAAATACACATACAGCAATCCCGTCGTCATCAAGCACCTTATCTATTTGTTTTTGCATTTCTACAAAAGTCTGTTGTGCGAAATTCCGAGGTTTACATATATAGTTATATCCTTTTAATTTCTTTAAATGAGTGAAATAATAACGTTCAGTTATCCCCTCCCCGATTATGGTTATAGTTGGATTTTTCAGTTTGCGCTCCTTGATTTTCCGTTCCATAATAATTTTTTATAAGACATTAGGTAAAGCTCCGAACTGGCCATTCATATAAGCATTATGTATTGATGACAGTTTATTCAATTCTTTGAAGTCTGCAAGCGAGAACAATGAAGTACTACCATCTTTACCTTTTTCTGTAAACCAGACAGAATCTTTACCAAATATATCGTCAATATCCTTCAATATCGGATCATAATGAGTTGATACTAATAACTGCGACTGATTATCCGGAGTGTTGATAAACTTAGCCAATATATATTCCATAAGATTAGGATGCATAGAAGATTCTATCTCATCAATACACAAAAATGCCTGTCGTTTCAGTTGTGTATATATAAGAGATTCAAGTTCTACCATACGTTTTGTACCAATACTTTGACAGATTTCAGGCAAAATATATGCTTCTGTACCGTCTTCGTTCTCAACAGTATGACCGAACAACGCTACCATTTTCTGTACACGTACGTCTGAAATATTAAAATCAGCTTCTTTTGCAAACTGCATAAGGTATTCGCGAAATTCCTCGCTATCCTCAATCAGTTTCTTAGTACTTTGAGACAATGAAGAGTATATGCCACTATATGACGGCAACATACAGTTGTCAACCCATCTACGCATACTGTCAAGATAACTGACTGCCACATTTACCTTCTTCAGCACTGCCAGCATAGACATATTACGCAGACAATTTATAGCCATAACATCAATTTCAGCTTGTGACAGCCTGACAATATCCGGATTGAAATGTAGACGGGAAATACCACCCTCATCTTCACGACAGAATACCTGCATAGGCTGCTTGTCAAGATAAACGTGGAGAGCTTCGCTACAGACTTTTTCCGGATTGATTTTCAACTGATACCAATAACATATACCATCAATATAGAGTTTAATTTCAAATTCCGTATCGTAAGCCAAAGCATTTTTTCTCATAAGGAAAGGCTGTATATCAATACCATCGTCATTTGTTAACGGAACATTATTCCAGAAATAACGAAGAAATTCTATAGCCTCCAATAGATTTGACTTACCGCTGGCATTCGCTCCCAACACAACAGCGAAACGAAGTAACTGCACACCGTCAGGCATGGTTATGATACTATTATAAGGATCGTAACCCGACGGTTCAAAACTCAATTCTACCTCATCACGAAATGACTTGAAGTTTTTTATTTTCAGTTCCTGTATCATCGCATCTCATTTAGATAGGCAAAATTAAACATTTTTATTATATCTACAAATCAACGTAATATAGTCCTGACGCTATCCCAGGTGTTGTAATGTATGTATTCGGGTTTCCACTTGTCTTTGGGTGTAGTCGGACCGGAGGGATAGCCGATACAGATACAGGCCATAGGCACTATGTCGGCCGGGAGATGAAGCTGCTGTGAGAACTGCTCTACACGCTCTGTCTGCGGATATATGCCGCACCATACAGCACCGAGTCCTATGGCGTGGGCTGCCAACAGGAGGTTTTCTGAGGCAGCCGACACGTCCTCAATCCAATAGTCTTTGGCGTCACCGCCAAAAGTAGCCGTGAGGTCACCACACATAACGATGGCTAAAGCGGCATTCTTCGCCATCGTCATAGTACGGAAGTTCTCGCCTATCCAGTCAAGAGTGTTTCTGTCGTCGATAACTATGAAGCGCCACGGCTGCTTGTTGCCGGCTGAAGGCGCAGCCATAGCAGCACGCAATAGAGTATCAATCTTTTCACTCTCCACCTTACGGTCGGAATAGGCACGCACACTCGTGCGGGTCATAATATCTTCGATAGTAGTGGGCTTTGTTTCAGTTGAGCCGGTAGCTTGTGAGGACGTAACCCATTTATACGATACGAATACAAGTCCTATAGCGAGGAGAAGAATCAGATATGTCGGATTTTTCATTTTATGATGTTATTTTTCAGCCGATATTTTCAGAACGTTTGAACAGAGAACCCGTAGGACACACAAAGCGACAGTAAGGTCTTGCGACAATCGCCGACAAAGCCACAAACAGACATGCCGCCCCTATAATCCACCATGAAGCGGACCGGAACTGAAATGCCTGAAACAGCTCAAGGTCCATCCAGCCTGTAAGACAGTCAGCCCACAGACACAGCATCAGCACTGCCCACAGTATCCTGCGGAACCAATCGAGTCCTTTTAGCGTCTTCGGAGTGATATGAATCTTATAGCTACATAACTCCGCTACCAATTGCTGCGCCGAGCCGAGCGGACAGATATGATTACAGTAATGTTGCGGATGTCCGAACAGCGGATAAATAAACGCTGACACCAACATAGCAATAGCCACTAACCCTGCCGGCCACACAAAGCCGTCAGATACATATTTCAGTATAAGCGCATAATCGAGAAATTCGCCACACCAGAATCCCAATACCACCACATTGGCGGCCAACTGCACATTATGATATATCCTGTTTTTAACAAACAATGGTACTACACACGCAGCTAACGTTACGGCAAAGGCTACCCATATCTTCCAAGGCATAGCGGTACGATGTTTACCCTCACTACCTAAATAAGCGTCGAGTCCCGTATTCACATTGTTTATGATGGCTGCCGACGAGTAAGTAGCTCCGCTGACAGCATCAACCTGCATATTCACCGCCTCCTCCGGCGTCTTACCTATCCACGAAGCAAACAAAGCAGAAGCACGGTTGAAGAAAGATGGTGTCTCCGCGTTTGGCAACGCTTTGATGTCAGATATTTTTCCGTCAGAGATGTAAATATCCAACGGCACCTGACCTGCATAACCGTTTATGGTCTTCGACATTGCAGCAGTATGTATCACCACACCACCATCAGGCAGCGCAGCAATACTGTCAGTACCGTCCGAACCACTACGTTCTGACTGCCCGCTGCCCTTCAAATCATATCCAAAGACAGCCTTATTGACTGTTATCGAAGCTCCCACAAGCATCAAACAGACCAAAAGCAAACTCAAAAAATTCGGTATCCTATTCATACCTGCAAAAATACTAAATTTCCCTATCTCTCCACACCCCTTCCCCTAATTTTACTACCTCCCCCTCAAAAATAATCCTCCAACATAATCCTTGTTCTAATGGAATTTGGGATAACGTCGTGAGACGTTGCGTGTTTCTCGGCACAGATGGCGTCTTAATCCTTGTTCTAATGGAATTTGGGATAACCCAGTTGAAGATGTTCCGAGAATTATTATTGAACTTTGTCTTAATCCTTGTTCTAATGGAATTTGGGATAACAATATAGTTATCCTTCTATATGATTTAGTAGGAGGAAGTCTTAATCCTTGTTCTAATGGAATTTGGGATAACTCTTACATTTATTAGATGAAATCCCTAGAGATTTCGTCTTAATCCTTGTTCTAATGGAATTTGGGATAACACTTTGTATCCCAGTGAATAAGCGTTTTACAGGGGTAGAAGATGGACATGGCGTAAACGACGAATGGCCAGCTGGTTAGACCCTGTTTGGCGATTATTTTCGCAAATGTACTGTTTTTTTTGGTTCTATGCAAGCATTTTTGCATGTTTTTTTCATTCTTTTTTGTGAGTATCAGC
>CAMWVA010000102.1 GCA_947177575.1 uncultured Porphyromonadaceae bacterium
GCGTCTTTCTTGAATGCACCGGCAGGATTAAGCTCTACAGCCATGCTCCAAGTATCACCGTTCATACCACCGTGACCTATACCTATAGTACGGTCATTGTTGCGCAGCATATCTGTAGGCACACGTCCTAAAGTACCGATATAAGCTGTAGCATGGCTCCAAAGCAGTAGATTACCACCGGCCATGTACCAGTCACGTACAAACGGGGTAGCCGCATTAATGGTTTCAGTCATATCGAATACAGTATTCTCATCACCTTCTTCAAGGTCACGCAACCAGAACAGTACACGGTAAGATTCGAGTTTCTCAGCTGAAGTTATATCACCGAAGTAGACATACTGTGCGTTAGGATATTCGCTCTTCAGCCAAAGCCATGCAGAGGCCTCGTCATCATCACCCTTATTTATAAGTTCCTCCGGAGTGCTGTACTCGCTCAGGAAACCGATAGCGGTCTTGCCTATTTTCAGCGATGATGATACAGGCAGCGACTTACCTTCGCTGTTAGAAGCAGTTACAGTCACATTCCACTCCTCGCCATCACGTACATTATCGATAGTGAAGTTAGCGGCGTTGCCGGGAAGAGTCTGAGAAACTTTTCTACTTCCTGCCTCAGCGACAAATAATACTTCGGTGGCATCAGATGACGGAGTCCACTCGGCATAGATATTATAAGAAGCATTGACACTCTCCACCTGTTTCAGTGACAGGTTAGATACAGCGTATGCACCCGGACGAGTATAGCTCTTGATAACACCCTGTGAGAAGTTAGTACCGTCGGTGAGCTTGAAAATGTAGGTATAAGGTACCTGTGTCTCAATGTTACGATGTACGTAGGAACCAGTCGAAGAGCTCTCGCTTGAGGATACCTGTCCGTCTCTAAGCACTGTGACCTGTACACTCTGGCCCTCGCGAGGTGTCCATTTCCATACATAATCATCGCCTTCCTGCTGACCCTGCAGCTCGGCATCAGATATAGGAGCTAAGATAGGCTCACTAATCTTTATATCATCGTTCTGACAGCCGGTAAGCAGGATGCCTGCGGCAAACAGAGCTATATAACTATATTTCATCATGATTTATAGGTTGTTATATTTTAAGCTTTATTAATTATAACCCTTGTTCTGCTTGTAGAGACCGGGAATATAATACAGCTGGTTGTAAGGCACGGGATAGAACTCGTTTTTACCAGCAGTATAGTGAGCATCCTGATAATACTGACCATATTTTGTTTCAGTGCCGTCAGGAGTAACATAAACAGAGTTTTTCTCTTTCTCGAAGTAAGAGTTAAGTACCTCTGAAGCTATACCCCAGCGACGCAGGTCGAAGTAACGGCTGCTCTCCATAGCCATCTCAAGACGACGCTCCCAGCGCAGACGCACGCGAGCTTTCTCCTTAGTGCTGAAATCCTCAGCCTTATAGAGAGAGATTTCACAGAAATCCTTAGCGTAATCGATATGCTTCTCAATCGAGTTGGCTGCACGCTGACGTATATCGTTGACTATAACCATAGCGTCTGAAGTACGGTCAAGCTCAATCAGTGCCTCGGCACGCATAAGCATAACATCGGTATAACGGAATACATAGTCATTCATAGCAAATGCCTGCCATGAGCCCTCAAAAACTTCACCACCGCTACGCTGCGGTACATCTTTAAGCGATGTAAAGTAACCGTAAGTGTTGGGAGTACGTGAATTATCAATAGTCATAGGATATTCATCCTCATACTTGTAGGGGAAAGAAGGCATACCTACGGTATGAAACAATCTCGGATCCCACTTCTGGGCATTAACGTCAGTGCTTACAGGATAACTGTTCTCCTTGTCATAGTCATCAAACATAGGCAGACCGTTACGGGTCTTGTAAGCATTCACAAGGTTCTGCGAAGGTTTGTGGAAGTCCCAACCGCAAGACCATATACCCCAGCAACCGTTAAGCATATTTGACCAGTTAGCACGGCCGAAACGGGTATTATCCTCAGTGTACTGTGAGGTCTGGACAGCGAATACAGATTCTTTGCTGTTCTTGTACTCAGGCAGGAAGATATCGCCGAAGTCCTCAAGATAACCATACTTGGAGTTAGCTACAACATCAGTATAATCCACTACTTTCTGCATGTAGTCCTTATTGATAAAGTTAACACCGTCGGTAGCCTCATAACCGTCGCCCCATGCAAGGGTCAGATAGCACTTAGCCAGATAAGCTGCAGCAGCCACCTTATTAGTACGGCCACCACCGTCGGTAGGCTCCATAGGAAGACCTTCGTAAGCAAGCTCAAACTCTTTGATTACCTTTCCAAACAGTTCTTCATAGGTAAACTCTGTGTTCGAGACTTTCTCCTGAAGATTGTTATCGAATACATCTTCATCAATCCAAGGAATCTGGCGGAACATTGTCAGCAGCTTGAAGTAGCTGTGACCTCTGAGGAAATGAACTTCGGCTGTACGCTGCTTGGCAGTAGCCTCACCGAGTTTGTCAACACCATAATCACGCAGTGACACCAATGCACGGTTGCAGCGTGAGATGTTACAATAGAGACGATACCAGAGTTCGTCAAGCTCACCGGGTGTAGAGGTCAGTGTTGACCATATCTCCATGGGGTGATAACCTGTATCGGTAGTACCGCCGCCACCTTTAAGGCAGTCGTCAGAACCGAGGTCACCATACGGCCACAAGTTGAAGGGATAGGTGTACCAGCAGTCGCCAAGTGAAGCATAAGCGGCGTTCACCATCTTGTCAGGCTGCGAATATGCCAATTCACCGTCTACAACTCCAGTGGGAGGAACATCGATGAAGTCGTTGCACGATGTCATGCCGCCGAGTGCAACGCACGAGAGAGCAAATAATTTATATAATTTCATGATTTGTCGAAGTTGTTATGTATTAGAAATCAAGCTGGAGACCAAACGACAGTGAAGTAGCGATAGGATAAGCGAACGAGGGACTCTCAGGGTCAGTACAGGTCAGACCTTTGCTCTTGATAGTAAGCAGGTTCTGAGCTGAAACATATACACGGGCCTTGCTCATGCGCAGCTTGTCCATTACCTTTGTGGGAAGAGTATAACCTACCTGAAGTGTACGGAGCTTACCGTATGAACCGTTCTCTACGAAGTAAGAAGAAGTACGTCCTTCGTCACCCTTGTTATTGGTAGTCAGCATAGGTATTGTAGAAGAAGTATTTACTTTGGGCAGCCATGCGTCAAGTACACGTTCGCCCTTGTTGCTACCGGCATCAGTCACACTCCAGAAGTCATTCTGGAATTTCTGGTTATTGTAAACATCCTGTCCGAGAACACCCTGCCAGAACATCTGGAAGTCAAAGTTCTTATAGCTCAGTTCTACGTTAAGACCGAACGAAAGATCGGGAACCGGATTGAAAATCCATGTCTGGTCAGCTGAAGTGATTTTACCGTCACCGTCAAGGTCAGCATATTTCATACCACCTACACGGGCATTGTCCTGACCGTAAGCAAGTACCTCTTCCTGAGTCTGGAACAGACCGTCGAATACATAACCTACTATCGAACCGTAAGGCTTGGCAGCCTGTACAAGGTTCTCGGTAGTGGTGTGAGGATAAGAACCTGTTGTTGTCGGTGGCAGATAAGTTACCTTGTTACGGAAGAAGTCGAAGTTAAGTGATGCACGGTAGTTAAGACCGCAAGCTAATTCGTCACGCCAGCCAACGAGGAATTCCATACCCCAGTTGCGCAGCGAAGGACCGTTGAGCCATGAAGCACCACCTTCACCCATAGCGCCGAGGTAGGCGGGATTAATAAGCATGTCCTTAACATCTTTGATGTAGAAGTCAAGTGTACCGGTCAAACGGTTACGTAAGAAACCATAGTCAACACCGGCATTATACTGTATTGTGCTTTCCCACTTAAGATCAGGGTTTGCAGTCTGGCTTGCATAGTATCCCGAGGGGAAGATACCGCTCTGCTGCAACAGAAGGTCGTAAGCTGTAGAAGTAACGCGGTCATTACCGTAGTCAGCTATATAAAGAGCATAACGGGCAGTGTTTGAGATAGCCTGGTTACCGGTCTTACCCCAAGACAGACGAAGCTTGAGTTCGTCGAGCCAGCGTTTGTTGAAGTGTTCGGAGATACGATAGCCGAGAGTAGCAGCGGGGAATGTACCGTAGCGGTTATTGCTACCGAAACGTGAAGAACCGTCACGGCGGATAGTGAACGAAGCGAGCAGAAGGTTACGCCAGTTGTAGTCAATCTTACCGAAGAACGATACTAATGAATAAGCTGATCTGTTACCTGTAGATCTCTCGACACCTGAAGAAGCATCAGGATACATGTAGTCGGGAGTCTCAACGTCATAATTCTCATTATAACCTGAGAAGTCGATACGGCTCTGGTGGAACATTTCCATACCGGCAAGCACTGTGAACTCGTGCTGGTTATTCAGCGTGAAATTGTAGTTGGCAGTGTTACTCCATGTCCACTTCGAGTCGTTAGCCTGTGACAGAGTTGACGAGTTAGTATCGTTATTTACGATATCACTGTGGAAGGTGTAGTTATAAGAGTGTATGAAAGCTGCGTCATAGTCAAGACCGAAGTTCGAGCGAATCAGCAGACCGTTTATAGGCTTGAGATCTATGTAAGCGTTACCGAAGAGACGCCATATCTTAAGAGCGTTGTCGCGGTTGAAAGCAAGTTCGCGCAGAGGGTTCTGACGGTCAGCCATACTGCCGACAGGACCGGCGTATGTAATACCGTCCTGCTCAAACACAGGCACAATCGAAGGCATCTTAAGAGCATTCTCAAGAGGCTGACAGTCTACCTGATCAGTATAAGTCAGAGTGAAGTTTTCACCTACTGACAGTACAGGTGAGATATTGTATGAAGAGTTCATACGGGCAGCGATATTCTCGAAGTGAGTGTACTTGAGGATACCTTCATTTCTACGGTAGCCGAGCGAGAAGAAAGCCGTACCCTTGTCGGAAGCTGTCGATACAGAAGCATCGTAGTGCTGAGAGAAACCTGTGCGTGAGATTTCGTCAAGCCAGTCGGTATCCGACATAAGCATTGTGCGCTTAAGGTTGATGTAGCCGTCGTATGCACCGTTTACAGTATAGTTATTATACTCGCCTGTGCGATAATCATACACTCTGATGGGGAAACCTGATTCAGCATTAAGGTTCAGACCGTAGCTGGAAGCATAAGCCACAGGGTCAAGACCGTCGTTAAGAGCAGCCTGAGCCATTGCGGTAGCATAACCCGGAGAATTAAGCAGTTTCATCTTTGACTGCGATGAGTAGAACTGCGATGTCAGGTTGGCTGAGAAGCTCACCTTAACTTTATCAGCGCCTTTACCTTTTTTAGTAGTGATTATAATCACACCGTTGGCAGCACGCGAACCGTAGATTGAAGCCGAAGCAGCGTCCTTAAGTACCTGCATACTCTCGATGTCATTCATGTTAAGAGAGTTGAGAGTTGCTGTAGTAGGCACACCGTCGATAATGAACAGAGGGTTCTGGTCAGAGTTGAACGAACCGATACCACGTATACGTACTGTACCAGTGCCTGAAGGCGAACCGTTGGCAGTAACTGTCATGCCGGGAATCTTACCCTGCAGGGCACGCATCGGGTCACTGTCTGAGGTTGTTTCGAGTGATTTGGTAGACACTACTGATACAGCACCTGTAACGTCGGCCTTACGTACTGTCTGATAACCTACCACTACGAGTTCGTCAAGAAGACCCGTATCCTCATCCATATAGATGGTCATGTTAGGCTCTGCATTTACCTCTACCGGCTGATAGCCGACATAAGTAACTTTCAGCATCGAGCCGAAGGGCACCGTGAGGGTAAAATTACCATCGATGTCGGTGGCTGTACCTTGCTTGGTTGCTTCACATAGAACGGTGGCGCCGATCAGAGGCTCATCGTCTGCACGCGAAACTACCGTTCCATACACAGTCAGGTCCTGTGCATGCGCCGTGATTGCCGCAATAAGGAGCAATAGTGCGCTGAGGATTGATTTTTTCATGTTATTGTTAGTTATAGTTGAGTAAGTTTGCTGCCGCAAAATTAGGTAGTCTATACCCTGCTATGTATCACACATGTTGTCTAAACTAACATTTTTTCTTATACTCCCGGATTGTTAAAATCTTTGCGGAATTTTTACTAATCAGGCGAAATATAAACTTAGGCTGGTAATATACGCAAATTAATACACTGGTTAACAGAATATTATAAATATAATACTATACAAATGTTACATTGTTGCAACATATATTGCATGTTGCATTTCACTGTCATAGGCTGATTATCACTTCTTATTTCTCACTTCCGAAGGAGACTCACCGAATTCCTCCTTGTAGCATTTAGAGAAGTAAGCCAGCGATGTGAAGCCTACCTCAAAGGCTATTTCGCTTACGGTTTTATCCGTAGCGCAAAGCAGCGATTTGGCACGGCGCAGACGCAATGTGCGTATAATCTCGACCGGAGTATAATTGGTCAGAGCCTTTATCTTACGTGTAAGTTGAGACTGGCTCAGTCCTACCCTTTCAGCTATGTACACCACGCTCAAATCTGTATTGCCAAGATGTTCGGTGACAATATCTACGAAGCGTGAATAAAAGTCGCTTTCCACATCGTTATCACTGCGTCGCGACGATGCTGGCTGTTGTGTCAGTTCGCTTCTCTTAACGACAGTCTCGTAAAGTTCCTTTATCCTCTTACGGTTCAGAAGCAGATTACGGCAACGTGCTTCAAGTACCGCACCGCTGAACGGCTTTGATAAATAACCGTCCGCACCACTATCGTAACCCTCGACACGCTGTTCGTCAAGCGAACAGGCTGTAAGCATCAGTACAGGAATATGTGAAGTCGATACTTCATCTTTCAGACGTCGTACACACTCCAGACCGTCCATCACCGGCATCATAAGGTCGCATATAATAAGGTCAGGAACATATTTCACTGCCATCTTGACCCCCTGCTGGCCGTCAGCAGCATAAATCATGTTATAGCTGTCACCTAATAAATCACCGATAAGAGTGCGTATATCCTGATTGTCATCGATGACTAACAGTAACGGTTTTTCGGTGTCAAATTCACACGTCTCATTCTCTACCGTAGCCAGCTCAGTTTCAATGGCCGAGGATGTTATATGTGATTCAGCAGGTATGGTATTGTTTTCACAGTGTCGTATAGGTAGAGTGACAATAAATTCACTTCCTTTACCCAGTTCACTTTCTACAGCTATCGAACCTCCGTGCAGTTCTATAAACGCTTTCGTAAGAGCCAGCCCTATGCCCGAGCCTTTAGGTCCTGTTTTGTCTACCTGAAAGAATCTGTCGAATATCTTTTTACAATCTTCTTCCGAAATACCTGAACCGTTATCTCTTACCGAAAATAATACATTGTCGGTCCCTGATGATTTGTAACTCACAGTTATACGGCCGTTATCAGGTGTATGCTTAAAAGCATTACTCATAAGATTAAAGAAGATACGCTCCATTTTTTCCACATCTACTGCTATAGAAGTAGCTGTATCAGGAGCTATGTCAACAGTAAGATGTATATCACGTTTACGGGCAAATTCGCTGAATGCTTCAGTCCACTCCTTCAGCAGCTGAGGAAAATTAACTTCAGAAAGATATAAATCTGTTTTGCCGTTCTCATATTTACGGAAATCCAGAATCTGGTCTATCAGACGCCGTAATATTGTGACGTTCTTCTGCGCCAGTTTCATCAGTGACTTATGTCGTGGTATCAGGTAATCAGCCTCGCCTACCTTTTCAATCGGTCCGGCTATGAGAGTGAGCGGTGTACGCAAATCATGCGATACGTTGGTAAAAAATGTCAGTTTTGACTGTGTGGCTTCGCTCAGACGGTCATAGAGCATTTTCTGTTTCTCCTTTTCCTCTTCCAATAGCTCGTTTTTCTGCATAAGTTCTTTCTGATGCTGACGGTGAGCGTATATGCTTTTAAGCAACAGAAATAACAGTCCGGCCAACAAGAGCACAATGACCACAGAAGCATACAGCAGTAATCTTTGGGTAGAATAAAGAGTCAGATACTCGTCAAGTTCTCCGCGCAGAAAATTGATTTTGGCTGTTTCACCGATAAGCAGTGCATCTTGCGAGAGAAGTATATCGGCATTAGTTCTGTCTATAGGTGACAGCGGTGCCACGCGGTTGATACGCTCGTAAGGCTGTCCTTCCAATATAGCTAAAGCTAATTGCAATAGACGTTCGCCCTCTGTAGGATAAAGGAAGGTTGCCTTCATACGTCCGTCCTTAACAGCCTGGATGCCGACATGTGGAAATCCATCGATACCCATTACAGCTATATCGGTACGCCCTTTTCGTTCTACAGCACGAGACGCACCTATGGCCATGTGGTCGGTATGGGCATATATGAGATTTGTTTCCGGATATATGTCAAGCAACGAATCAGTAAGCTGTTCTGCCAGATCGTCGTGCCAGTTACCATACTCACTTGCTACCACCCGGGCCGATGGATCTTCATTCATACCGTCCGTGAAACCCTGATGACGGCGTTGTGCCGGCGAGGCTGTCACAGGTCCTTGGATTTCTATAGCTCTTATCGGCTTATGAATAGCTGAACGTGCATAGTGCGCCACTGATTTTCCAAGCTCATAGTTGTCCACCTCCATGTGAGCTGTATAGGAATCACCGTTTATGCTACGGTCGAAAGTGACTATAGGTATTCCCTTTTCATACGCTTCCTTCACTATCGGAGTAATAGGCTCCGCTTCGTTAGGTGAGACAATGATAAGGTCAAAACCGTTATCCATAAAATATTTGATATCGTCTATCTGGCGTTTACTGTCATTTTCTGCCGAACGTATTTCAAGTGCCACATCATCATGAAGCAGCAATTCCCGTTCAAGATCCTCATTAGTTTTCACACGCCAGTAATCACCGCTGCATTGCGACACGCCTATCTTATATTTCTTTTCCGTATTATGTTTACATGCCGGCAGCACAAACACTGACAGCAGCATAATAACAGCTACTATCTGAGCAATACGTACTTTTAGGATAAAGAGTTGAGTTAGTTTCATGAGGTTATATGTGGTTACCTGACAGGCAGAGCGCAAAATTAAGAAGTTTTTACAAATACGCCAAACTATTACGTCAAATATTCATAAAATAGCCATATATACAGCTTTTCTGACTATAAAATACTTTAAATTTTAAGCTAATGATACTCTGCTGACCTTAACTTCATAATCTCTCAGAGACGACATTTAGCTATAAGTGGGTAAAAATACCCACTTATAGCTAAATGTCGTCTCTTTTATTTATCTTTCCCTTAATGCGGAACAAATACTCAGACGAGATACATCTAACCTTAACGGCGGAACAATTATTTTTGCTATAGATAGGCAGCACAAATAAATTTTCATGTCGTTCCAGAACTATTTAAACTTCTGTGATGTTATAAAGACAGAAAATCGTTTGAGACAATCAAGATTAATCGGTTTTCGATTCATGATGTTAGGTTAGTTGAAAGTATTATGGAAAACACACAAGGCGCCAATCCGTGAGGACAGGCGCCTTGAGCATTTTATAGCTATGCTGCTTCTTTAACAGAGTCTGACAGTACAGCAAATGTATTTTTAATTCGCTATTATTACTTTACTATTACTTTCGCGGTTTGGGTAGTACCGTCTGAAAGCCTGTCAATTTTGAGATAGATACCATTAGTCGGTTCAGTTACACATACGCCACACAGATCATGACACAGATTCATTGGGCTTACCGTTCACTTTGTTAATAGTAAGCGTAAGCTCATGATTGCCGAGGTTATCTATAGCCCTGACTGGAAGAGAAATATGATTTACTTTTACCAAATCAGTCAATAACGGATACTGAAGGTCAAAGTGCATATCATAACTATCTTCACCGACCGAACACGTATAATCAATATCCGTCACCTCTTCAATACCTGTATTCAACAAAGAAGCTATCACTTCAAAATCTTCACCACTTACGGCATAACCCGGTTCCAATGACTTTATATCAAGTGAACATGAAGGGAAATCACCCTCAAGAGTGACATAAATTGCTGCCACTCCACCAACTTTTTCTGAATAATCCAGCCATTGTAATACCGACTTTGATAAATGAACGTATAATCCGTCAGGATTCACATCATTAGAAATTATAACGGGGTATTTCAATGCCTCCGTGGTATTTTCGTCTACCTTAAATGAATATCCGGCATAAACAGGCGCACCAGTGAGTATATAGGGTTCGTCAAATGTCACAGAGATACGTGACAAGCTGGGCCAACCTTCATTACCTTCCGAGACCGGTACAGTCTCCTGACGCATAATATCAACTATATTTGACTTATTTTCCAGTTTCAGTTCGCTTGTCAGCCACATTGACACATCGCTTAATCCTTCCGATGTATTAATTAAGGCCGACAGACCGGTTATTTTCATACCGGCTAAAGACGGATCATTCAGACATATAGCTACATCATAGGTCTCAGTCTTACCTTTTCCCCAATAGCCTATGCCATTTCCTGCGTAGGAATAGACGGTGCTGGCTATTTCGGCCATAGCAGTCGTAGCTCCTACAAGCAGCAAAAATAATAATAATACAAATTTTTTCATAATTTACATTTTTGTGAAATGTCGGAATCAACGTTCAATTTTCTTAACTGTTTTTATCTCTCCGTTATCAAGCAATTGACGTTCAATATATATACCCTTAACAGGATGTGTTATTGGCATACCGTTAATATCGAAATATTCTGTCTTAATCACATTATTTCGTTCATCGGATACGCTATCCACTCCTACAGTAGTTGAAATTTCACCAGTACGTACATTTAGAGTTACAACGTCACTGACTGTAGTCAAACCATCATATTTATAGACACTCTGTACTCCAACCGTAGTTACCCCATCAGTATATATACCGACTTCCCGATTATTACGTCCCCATGCATAAATATCACCACCGTTATCAAAACTGAAGGGTACATCTATAAGCGATGTGTACTGACCGAGTGCGTAGTCCTCATTCGTAAGCTCTATCAGATCGCCGTCAACAAAAATACGGTAATATAGACAATTAGTATCAAGTACAACTTCATTTTCCGTGATAACAGGTATATCAAACCGGAAGCTGTAATATCCGTAATAGCTAAAGTATCTATCGGAATAGTTAAGATTATCAGGATTAGCAGGTGTACCGGCAGCCGAAGCCTGATAATGCAATTCCAAATTCGAGAAGCTGATAAGTTCTTGCAATTCGTCGGTATAAAAATTGAAGATATGCAATACACTATAAGCGGACGCTCACGCGCTCGCTTACAGGGGAATAGGCATATATCCACATCGGCATCTACTGTTGCTTCAGTTCCTGACTAACCTGAGAAAGTTGCGAAGTTTCCAATTGTCAAGAAAAGAGCGTCGAGTAAACGCTTTTTAATCATGTCTGCGGACCCGCCCTCTTACCACGACCGGGCTTCCGGAACGGTCTGCATTCGCAAAATTACATACAAATTTCTATATTCACAATTTTTGTTTCTTTATTTGATTTTTTATTTTCATCTGAAAACAGTTTCTTTTACCTAAAAACTTATGATACTATATCGTCAAGAGCTATAATGTGCTTATCAGTAAGAGGTAAAGCTACAATTGAATCTACACCGGCTCCACCAATTATGGCACGGACCTCAATAAATCATTAACTCCTCAAAAAATCCCTCATTGAGGGACAAAATCATCAAAAATACTCCCTCAATGAGGGATTTTTATTAACTTCGCCAAAAATCTTTACTATGATTGATTATTCTCTTATAACCTTTATGGAAGAGCGGCTGAACGCTACTCC
>CAMWVA010000103.1 GCA_947177575.1 uncultured Porphyromonadaceae bacterium
GAAGTATGATGCTAACATTAAAAGGCTCTAAATTTAGGTCCTGACGTTGTAACAATATTTTTATATACTATCAAGTATTGAAAGTGCGTTAGTAATTAAGTGTAGGTATATCCATCTTAATTCCAATCAGTATGATCCAAGAAAATAATAAAAATAGTATGAGGAAAGGAATATCCAGAATTTTAGCTTTATCTGGAGTTACAATAGGATGTTTTCTTACTTCGGGTTCTTATGCTGCTTCTTTGTTAAGTTTTGAAGGCAACACATATAAGGTTATAGATATAGATGCGGAGAAATCTACCGGACTTAATAAGATATATGTTCTTAATGATATAAAGGGTGTCTCAGCTATATATACAGCTTCAGGAGACAGTAATTCTGTAAGATGGTATCGATACAGTAACCTTGGTGGCGGATATGCTGAAGAAATCACTAATGTGGAGCACGATGGAAATATTTACCGACTTGCTACACTCGAGGGTGATATGGGTTATATCATTGAGGATGGTGAAACAAGTTATTATTTCTGGATTGTCGATTATAGTCGCCATACATTTCATATCTCTAATGTAAGTGCTGCTGCTCAACAGGATTGTGATAGCGAAACTTTAGATGTATCAGGTTCAGGTGAAGCGATACATTATTATACTATAAATGGTCAACCACGAGTGTTAAGCAGAGAAATTGAAGTAACGTACTATAATCTTAAATGGGATACAGCAACCTCTTCGTATATACAGTATGAAAACGTGGTAAAACTGGAAAGTATGGGTAGCCAAATAATAGTTCGACCTGCTGCGCTTTGTAGTACTGAATTCAGTGTGGTTGGTGATCGTTTTCTAAAGATATGGAATATGTCAGAGAGTGCTGAGACCGGCAATATTCTTCCTCATGCTGTAGAAGTCTATACTGAGGCAGAACAGTCAAATATTTCTGAAGAGTCTGACAGTAACATAATTAAGACTGATTCTAATGGTATGGGAGGAAGTGCACCTGCAGAGATAAGCTTCTATGCTTATACTACTGATGGAGTTATACATGAGGAATGGCAGATGTCTTCTGACCCGGAATTTTCGGAAATATCACATCGATTTGCCGGTAAGGATCTGAATTATGTCTTCACAGAAGAGGGGGATTATTATTTACGCTTTATCGGTAGTAATGATGACGGTTCATGTGATGCTATTAGTGAGAGCTATACTGTTACAATAGGTGATTCGGAACTATTATGTCCTAATGCTTTCTCACCTAATGACGACGGAGTTAATGACATCTGGAAAATATCGTATAGAAGTCTGCTGGATTTCAAATGCTGGATATTTGACCGTACAGGTAAACAACTTTATCATTATACAGATCCTTCCGGTGGCTGGGATGGAACATATCGCGGTAAGAAAGTAAAACCGGGTGTATATTACTATGTAATTCAAGCTACAGGTTCAGATGGTAAAAAATATAAAAAGAGTGGTGATATAAATATAATACGTTATCGTGGAGGTAGTGGGAGTACTACTGAGCCTACTGAATAAACTTGTTACATTGTAGAAAGTAACAAGTAATATGGATAGAGCATGTCATCTGTATAGAAGAGGCATGTTCTATCTCAGTCTAAAAAGATTATTTTAATAAAGAGGCATAGATAAAGATACAGGTTAAAAATATGGAAACAATTACAAATATTTCAGATTCTGTTGAGGTATATGGTGCTCGGGTACATAATCTGAAAAATATTGATGTTAGTATACCACATAAATCACTTACTGTAATAACCGGCTTAAGTGGTTCAGGGAAATCCTCTTTGGCTTTTGATACTATATTTGCCGAAGGTCAGAGGCGCTACATAGAAACTTTTTCCGCTTATGCCAGAAATCTTCTGGGTTCTATGGAGCGTCCTGATGTAGACAAAATTACTGGTCTAAGTCCTGTAATCAGTATTGAACAGAAAACTGTAAATAAAAATCCACGTAGTACTATTGGTACGACTACTGAAATCTACGATTTCTTTCGTTTGTTATACGCCCGTCTCGGAGAAGCTCGCAGTTATCTTTCAGGCCAGCCAATGGTTAAATATACAAAGGATAAAATCGTCAGTTTGATCTCACAGCAATATGAAGGTCGTAAGATAATGATATTGGCACCATTAGTTAAGAACCGTAAGGGTCATTATAAAGAACTCTTTGAGACATTACGTAAAAAAGGTTATCTTAATGTACGTATAGATGGTAAGATAATGGAACTTATGTCAGGAATGAAAGTAGATCGTTATCGTAATCACTCAATAGAGTTGGTTATAGACCGTCTGCGTAGTTCAAGTGACGATATACAAAGATTACGAAATTCTGTTGAGTCAGCTTTAAAACAGGGTGATAAACAGCTTATAGTATATGATACTGAAAAAGATGAAATAAGATACTTCAGTCAGAGTATGATGGATCCTGTTACCGGTCTTTCTTATCCGGAAGCAGCACCACATAGTTTTTCTTTTAATTCACCTCAAGGTTCATGTCGCCGTTGTAAAGGTTTAGGAACAGTAAATGTTGTAGATATTGATAAACTTATTCCAAACAAAGAGAAATCTATACATGAAGGAGCTATAATAGCTTTGGGTAAATATAAAAACTCTCTAATATTTTGGCAAATAGAGGCTATCTGTCAGTTGTATAACTGTAGTATCAAAACACCGGTACAAGAGTTACCGGAGGAATGTCTTAATGATATTCTAAATGGTACAGATGTTAAACTTGATATAAAGAATGAAACTCTTTCGACTAATTATTTTAATTCAGGATATGAAGGAGTAGTTAAATATATAGAGATACAGCAGGATGAAGATGCCGGTGTGGAAGCCAATAAATGGAGTGGTCAATTCTTCTCCCATAAAGTATGTCCAGAGTGTAATGGTACACGACTTAATATCATAGCTCGTAACTATTTTATTGATGGAAAGAGTATTGCAGATGTCGTAAACATGGATATCTCCCAGCTATATGAATGGACACAGACTTTGGAAAATAAAATAGACCCAGTACGAGTAGTAGTTGCAGGTGAGATACTAAAGGAAATACGTTCTCGCCTTAAATTTCTGCTTGATGTAGGTCTGGACTATCTTTCACTTAATCGTTCAAGTGGTTCACTTAGTGGTGGAGAGAGCCAGCGTATACGTTTGGCCACACAAATAGGATCTGAGTTAGTAAATGTTCTTTATATTCTTGATGAGCCTTCGATAGGTTTACATCAGCGTGACAATGAACGATTAATAAACAGTCTTAAGAACTTACGTGATAATGGCAATTCTATAATAGTGGTAGAGCATGACCGTGATATAATGCTGCAAGCCGATTATATAATAGATATAGGTCCGGGTGCAGGACGTCATGGAGGAGAAGTTGTATTTCAGGGTACTCCTAAAGATATGCTTAGTACAAAGACTTTAACGGCATCATATTTGAATAGTACAAAAGAGATATCAATACCTGAGCAGCGTCGTAGCGGTAACGGTAAATATCTTACCCTTTACGGAGCAACAGGTAACAATCTTAAATCAGTAGATTTAAAGTTACCTTTAGGAAATTTTATATGTGTGACCGGTGTAAGCGGAAGTGGTAAATCCTCCTTAATTAATGGTACGTTATATCCACTTTTAGCTCAACGTTTTTATAGAGCTTTACAAGAGCCTTTACCATATACAAAGGTCGAAGGACTCGAAAATATTGATAAGGTTATTACTGTAGATCAGTCACCGCTTGGACGTTCCCCGCGTTCTAATCCTGCTACTTATACTGGAGTTTTTTCTGATATAAGGAAACTGTTTGTTGAGCTTCCGGAATCCAAATTGCGTGGTTATAAACCAGGACGCTTCTCCTTTAATATATCAGGTGGACGCTGTGAAACCTGTAAAGGTAATGGTTACCGGACTATAGAGATGAATTTTCTTCCTGATGTCTATGTACCCTGCGAAAGCTGTCATGGTAAACGTTATAATCGTGAGACACTTGAAGTCAGATATAAGGGTAAGTCAATAGCTGATGTACTTAATATGACAGTAGATCAGGCAGTAGAATTTTTTGAAAATATACCTTCAATATATAGAAAAATAAAAGTTCTACAGGAGATTGGATTAGGGTATATAAAATTAGGTCAGCCTTCGAATAGCTTGAGTGGAGGTGAGAATCAGCGTGTCAAGCTGGCTACCGAGTTGGCAAAGAAGGATACAGGTAAGACTCTTTATATATTGGATGAACCTACTACAGGATTACATTTTGAAGATATACGTGTATTACTCGGTGTAATAGAACGGTTGGTGAATAAAGGTAATACTGTAATTGTGATAGAACATAATCTTGATGTAATAAAGTGTGCTGATTATATCATAGATTTAGGTCCTGAAGGCGGCCGTGAAGGTGGCCAGATAGTAGCACAAGGCAGTCCTGAAGAAGTAGCCTGTGCTAATACATCTACTGCTCGCTTTTTGCAATCAGAACTTGCAGTTAGAAAAAATGATGTTCTAAAACGTTAAAATTTAATCTAAATAGCAGTTAAAGTTGTTAATAAATTAAATAAGTGATAATTTGTATTGCAATATGATGTGAAAGTTTTGTAAATCGGTAGGCTTTAGCATTGTCGTGTAATACACAGATTAAAAAATTATGAAGAAAACAATTTTTTTATCAGCAGCTGCCGTAGCTCTCTTATCGCTGGCAGCTTGCTCAGGCAACAAGACTGCCAGCGATAAGACTGTTACAGAAGAGGCCAGTAAGAATGTTACTTATACAGGTATACTGCCTGCTGCTGACAGTGATGGTGTGCGTTATGCTCTTAATCTGGACTATACCAGTGACAATGAAGGTAGCTATAAACTTGACCAGACATATCTTATAGCTGATAGCACAGCTGCAGGTGGTTATAAGGACAAGGATAGCTTTAAGACAGAAGGAAATTTCGCTGTAGAGAGTAAAGATGCTAAGAAGTATATAAAGCTTACTGAGGCTGCTAAGACTGATACTACTGCTAATGTAATGTACTTCCTTGTAGATACAGACTCTACAATGACGATGGTTAACGCTGATCTTGAGGTATCGGTTAATCCTGATATGAACTATACATTGAAGCTTGAGAAATAATTAAAACCTACTGAATTCTAAAAGTATAGTGGCTCATTCCATTGGAATGAGCCACTATACTTTTAGAATTCAGTAGGTTAGGGATGTGGCTCATTATCTAATGTCAACTGCATTCTGACAGATTCTTCATGAATAGCAGAAAATACAGTTCGCATAAATTCTTCACTCATACCAAGATTTTTGGCAGCTGTAATCCGAGAAGACATTATATCACTAAAACGTCCGCTCTGTACAATCGGAATATTATGTGAATGTTTGTATTTGCCTATTTCACGTGATATATTCATTCTCTTGGCCAAAATATCAAGTAAATCATTGTCAAGCTGATCTATCTGTTGACGGAGACTTGTAAGATTTTCTTCCGGTATAGGAGTAGTGCGATATACAAGATTATTAAGTATAACTTCAAGGTTTTCGGGTGTAACCTGTTGAGCTGCATCACTCCATGCTGTATCAGGGTTATAGTGGCTTTCAATTATAAGCCCATCGAGACCCATATCAAGAGCCTGTTGTGAAAGAGTAGCTATAAGTTCACGTTTACCACCAATGTGACTTGGATCACATATTATAGGTAATTGAGGATAGCGTATACGTAATTCAAGCGGTATGCGCCATTGCGGATGGTTACGGTAAGTCTGTAGACCGTAGGTTGAGAATCCTCGATGAATTACTCCTAAATGCCTTATACCTGCATTATAAAGACGTTGCAAAGCACCTATCCATAATTCAATATCAGGGTTGATAGGATTCTTGACTAATACTGTAATATCGGGTTTAAGAACTGCAATAGAATCAGCTATTTCTTGCATAGCGAAAGGATTAGCAGTAGTACGGGCTCCTATCCATAATAAATCAACACCGGCTTTGATTGCTAATTCAACATGATTAGGCGTAGCTACTTCTGTTGCAGTTTTCATACCTGTGATTTCCTTTACTTCATTAAGCCATGGTAAACCCTGTTCGCCGACACCTTCGAATCCTCCAGGTTTTGTACGTGGTTTCCAAATACCGGCTCGGAATATTTTCACCCCTGCATATACTAAACGACGAGCTGTTTCCAGCACTTGTTCCCGAGTTTCAGCACTGCAAGGTCCTGATATTATAATAGGCTTTGATAGTTCACTACCTTCAATAGCCAAAGGAAGGATTTCTTTCATTATTCTATAGAAACGGTATTATGACCAAGAAAATAGCGGCTATTGCATATTTTTACAACAGCCGCCACATATATGTTACTCAAAGGTTCTTAGAAGAGATTAAAGTCTATATTTCAGAGACTTTCCTTAAGTATATTAATAACATCGTTACGTGTTAGCACCTTGTAACCACTCTTAAGAATAATAGTAGCATCAGCAATACCTTCCAGCATATCTGGAGTGACACCGAGTGAAGATATTTCAGAAGCAGCTCCGATTTCCTTAATCCATGCGTTTAATGCTTCTATTCCCTCAACAGCTAACTGTTCGTCTGATTTTCCCTGGGAAGGTATTTCCCAAACTACTTTAGCGAAGCGAGCAAAACGTTTTATAGCATAAGGCATAATGTGACGGTAGTAAGCTGTTGATACAGCAGCCAGAGTCATACCGTGAGTAGCATGAGTGTAGGCACTGATAGCATGACCTATCATGTGAACCATCCAATCCTGAGTTTTACCTTCACCGATAAGTGTATTCAAAGCCCATGTTGCGGACCACATGATATTGGATCTTGCTTCATAATTCTCAGGATCTTTGATAGCTACACGGCTTGACGCAACTACACTGCGCATAAGTCCTTCAGCCAGATAATCAGAAGTGCTATCGTCATCTCCAGAGAAATACTGTTCCATTATGTGGCTCATTATATCGAATATTCCAGCCACCATCTGATAACGTGGTACAGAGAAGGTATAACGTGGATTCAGAATAGCAAATTTAGGCATAAGAACATGACTGAATACTTTGCCTATCTTCATTTTTGTTTCTTCATTGGTAATAACTGATCCTCCATTCATTTCAGAACCGGTACCAGCCATAGTGAGTATAGCTCCTATAGGAATTATGGGTTGATTTTCAGCAGGTTCGTTTTGCTTAACCCAAAAGTTCTGCCATGCATCGCCCTCATAATAAGCAGCTGCACTGACAGCTTTCGCATAATCAATGGTAGAACCTCCGCCTACTGCGAGAATAAGATCTACTTTATTTTCACGGGCTATACGTGCTCCTTCAAGTACTTTAGCTAAAGTAGGATTTGGCATTATACCAGATACTTCTATTACCTGTTTGCCTGCATCTTTTAAGGCATCACATACCTGTTCGTATATACCGTTCCTTTTTATAGAGCCACCGCCATAAGTAAGTAATACTTTAGAGCCGAAATCTTTTAATGCTGTGATAATGTTTTTTTGAGCCTCATCTCCAAAATAGAGTGTGGTCGGATTTGAATAAATGAAATTGCCTAACATAAATAATGATTTGATTATGAGTTAAATTTTCTTTATCAGTAAGAGAAAGAAAAAATATATAGATAGTAGGGAGAGTAGGGTGTAAAACCACTATCTGAAATAGAAACGATGAAATTACTAAAGTTGTTATACCTAAATTTACAATATTAATACCAGATTTATATTCAATAGTATTATTTTTAATAGATAATTCCGTTTTATGTAGAAAGTAATTCTGATAATTAGTATTTTAGGATTGTTAAACTATCTTTGGTATTTAATGTTATTAAATTAATAAATTCTATCTATAAATTTAACTGATGAAAGTATTGATTATTAATGGTAGTCCCCATATATCCGGGTGTACTGTACGTGGATTACAAGAGGTCGAAAAGGAACTTCACGCTAATGGTGTAGATACTGAATGGGTTAATGTCGGTATTAAAGATGTTCGTGGCTGTATAGGTTGTAACTTCTGTATGAAAAATGGTCGCTGTGTCTTTAATGATATTGTTAATGAAACTGCGCCTAAATTTGCTGAAGCTGATGGTCTGCTTCTTGGCACGCCTGTGTACTATGCCGGCTCTAACGGTCAGCTTCATGCGTTTTTAGATCGTTTGTTTTATTCTACATCATCAACTCAGAATCATGCTTTTAAAGTCGGTGCTACGGTAGTGTCATCACGTCGTGCCGGTTCAACTTCAGCTTTTGATGATCTTAATCATTTCTTTACTATAAGCTCTATGCCTATAGTTTCAAGTACTTATTGGAATGAAGTGCATGGATTTACCGCTGAGCAGGTTGAAAAAGATGCAGAAGGTTTACAAACAATGCGTAACCTTGGTCGTAATATGGCTTTTGTGATTAAGGCTCTTGCGGCACAAAAAGCTATTGAAGGCAGTTTCCCGAAACAGGAACGTGATCATTTTACAAGCTTTCCAGACGGATTATAGTATTTTATTTCGATGGTAGATAAAGAAATTACTGAGGTATTTTGACGGGAAACCGGAGACAAAAGGCTGATGCCAGAGAAGGAAACCTCAGTCAGTGAAGTTTTATTAAAGTTAGGTAAGTTAGCGCATATTTTAGTTAGCTTAGTCCAATTGTCTTGTAAAGTTGCCGGACTTTTAAAATTGACTCTATAATCTTAATAACAGTGGGTAAGTATACGGCTTGACTTGCTGAGATTTATCTCTTTTAAAATAATTAGGTGGTAAACCCTCAGTTTTCAAAGGTTTACCACCTAATTATTTAACAATTAATTGTCTTGGAGTCAATCTTCGATAGCAGCCTGCGCCGCGTAGGGAAATGTTGAAATATCATAGCTTTATGGAGTTTTTGTAATCAGTTTAAATGCTGTCTAATTTGTTGAGGTGAGAAATCGGTAGTAAGTTTATTTAATTAGCGTATGCAATTGCATAGCATGTTTTTTAAGGAGATAATTTTGATTAATCGAGGTGTAATTCTGAATGAGTGTATCAAAAGAAGGAGCTGAAATCTTACGCTGTTTGATAGATCTGACTTTCCAGCCATGTGCACGAAGGTCTTTGATGAGAGTGTGCATGGTAAGACCATAGGATATATATTCCTCGATAACGATAGAAAAAGATGTCTTGGCTTCTTCTTCGGTCTCTCCGTAGCCGCTCAGATCAAGAGCTGGACTGTAGGCTATGTATACATCTCCGTCCATGAAGATATACACGTCTAAAGTGACTTTGAGGCTTTCGCCGGTATTGGTTATTTTGTTTTCAGATTCTATGGCCATTTGAGTTTATTTAATTAGCTTATGCAATTGCATAGTATGTTTTTTAAGGAGTGTTTTTGGTTAATCGGGTGTAATTAATCAAAATTTAATTACCGGATTAATTAATAATCAGGGTAAATTTTAGGTGATTTAAGATGTTGATTGTCAAATTAAAAATTAGCTTATGCAATTGCATTGCAGGTGCATTGCTATATATAATATATAAGAATATAATATATTAATATAAAGAAGAAGTAGATAAGAAGAAATTTCCTCCTTCGCCTCCTTCTTTTTTAGAAAGATTATTTTTTAATTCATTATCTTTGCGGAAAAATAATAGAGTTATGAAAGTTACTAAATGTTTATTGTGGTCGGTGCCGCATGTGTTTATGCTTCTGCTTATAGCACCCATTGTGGAGAAAGCTATTACAGATGAATCATGGCGTTGCTGGGTGGCGGCTGTCGCGGTAGGCTATACCATAGAAGTAGTCTATGCCCTGGTGTGGTATGGTTGGAAGAAGGGGTATATATAACAGTTACTTCTCATATTTTCCAAACTCATATCCTAATACCAGGGTAATTACGGGTGTAACAATCTCCCAGATGACTTTTAAATCGCCGGTTATATCCGGAACCTTATTCTCACAATCCCTGAAGCACCAGTAGTTGACGATTACAAAAATAGAAACGATGAATCCAATGGCAAAACAGACTACCAATACAATGGTAGCGATAGAATGTTTGGCGTTGCTTCCTGTGCCTATGATGTTGGTAATTGAGCCTCTGCCACCCTGTGAGTACTTTGGTCTGTGACTGCCTTGAGAATTGTCCTGAGGTTGTCCGTTAAACTTTGTTGCCATGCTTCAGAAAAGTATAGAATAGAATAAGATTTCCACTATCTTTGTCAAAAGGCAGTACGCTACACAGAAATGATACAGCAGGTGTATTGTCTTCATTATTTAATACTACCATAGGTTCATTCATCCCCCCGGGAAAAGTAAAGAGATTCATGATTTCTATGAACATCTCATTGTTCTGTGGGCCTATTCTAATGTTTGACCCACTATTGTTACGAATGAATTTTACTCTGAATTTGAATTCTCCACCGTCATAATTCAAGGATAATATAGTATCCTCGTAATTAAAAATACATAGAGAATTTGAAGCGATTACTTCGTAAGTGCCTATTTGTTCCTTAATAAGGTTCATAATGTTTTGTTTAATATTGTTAGTACGGATTTTAGGGCCGGTACCAGTGTTATTAATGGTTATTTGTGGCACTTTAGAACGCTTAATAACCCCTCTGTCCTGTGAGTTATTATCTTCAACAGTTTCTTTTAAGTTATTCATATCAACTATATTTAACTGAGTTTAGAGTAGTAGTTACATTTAAAATGTAGCTTACTTGACTTTGCGTTCTAAAGTTAGCAATTAATCTTAAAAAAATAGCCAAAGCTGTTAACATCTGGCTTTGAGTTCGTCGATTTGAGATAAAGGTTGGCACCAGAAGGGAGGGTGCCTCAACCGTTGAGGTTAGGCGGGGAAGGGATCAGGGGATAATGTGGGCAAATTCGTGCTCCCGTAGTATTATGATTTCGTAGCCGTCGTCCTGAAGTTCACGGACTCTTTCGAGCTTTCTGGGGCCGGCTCCTTCGCCGACAAGCAGGTGAGTAGTCTTGCGGGATATTGATGAGGTGATACGGGCTCCGAGTGACTGTAATTTTGCGGCCAATTCGTCGCGATTCGGGAATTTCTCAAAATCTCCGGTAATGACTATGGTGGCGTTGTAGAAAATATTGTCTTTATTTTCTATCTCAGCATCATCGAGGCGCTTTCTGTTAGATGAGTCAATCTTTTTCTTTTCAAGCTTCGCACTATCTTTGCCAAAGACAGAAGTGCCGCCTTTGAATATGACAGGCTTGCCTATAAGCTCCAGATATATACGGGCACATGTCTCAGCGTCCCATAAGGCGTTATGGTGACGGTCCTCTTTAATGCC
Organism: uncultured Porphyromonadaceae bacterium; assembly: GCA_947177575.1. GTDB lineage: Bacteria > Bacteroidota > Bacteroidia > Bacteroidales > Muribaculaceae > Lepagella. The sequence continues at coordinate 11,286 of CAMWVA010000103.1, forward strand.
GTATTGTTTACAGCACTCGCTGAGTGATTTACCTGTAAGCTCGTAGGTACAGATAACTTTTGAAGTATCAATGCCCTCGAGACCGTAATACTCCATAAGGCTATTGAGAATTGCTATATCTGTATTCTTATTGTGACATACAATGGGCCACTGACCTATGAAGTGACGTATCTCCTCGAATATCTCGGCAAATGTATCAGCTTTCTCAGCGGTCGCCAGGTCTATGCCATGTATGGTGAGATTCGGTTCTTTATCGGTGTTTTCGTCACGCACCGGGTTTATTATCGAGTAGTACTGTTTGACTATCTCGGCATCGATGACCTTAACCATACCGATAGCACATGCTGATGTTCTGCGATGTGTCATGGTCTCAAAATCAATAGCCACAAAATCGTCTCTGTCATCATCATTCATCGGTCGGCGGCGTGGAGCTTCAAGAGCATATTTCTGATCCTGATCTTTTTCCTCACGTCCAAAAATAAATTTAAATTCCATAGTAGTTAATATTTAATGGTTAACATCT
>CAMWVA010000104.1 GCA_947177575.1 uncultured Porphyromonadaceae bacterium
TTTATATGGACTAAAACGCATATTTGTGGGTAAAGGTTAGTGCCTTTGGCATGTTGGATTGGCTCTTAGTGCAGGATTGGGATTACGCTGCTGCATATTCCCATCCATACATGCCAAGGCTATGTCACTGCAATTTACAGCTATAATTGCGTGGAGATGATTAGGCATCACTACAAACAACGGCACATCGATATCCCTGCAATAATCTGATGCTGAGCTTAATTGTAATGTAACAAATTCTCCAATCTTACTAAGATGCATTTCTCCATTATGTATATCGCCGAAAAAATGTTTTCTATCTTTCGTGCAGATAGTGACAAAGAAATTACCTTCGTCATAATCAAGAAATTTTGCTCTGGGTGATTTGCGATATTGTTCCATTGCTTTGCGATGTCAGTTTATTATGAATTTCTATAGTTAACATCGCAAAGCGATGTCCCTACAAAATTACAGGATTTTGCGGATGGTGTCTTTAGGAAAATATCGGATTACTTTTTGGGACCAAGCGGGGTTTGATGGAGGTCGACCGTACGGATAGTGAATTGGCCTGAGCCTGTCAAGGCAGTTCCTTTGTAGGGGAGCCAGGAGGTGCTAATCGGTGCGCTGTAGCTCGGATCTTCGGAAATCACCCATACGACTTCTCCCGAAGGCTTCAGGATAGCGGCTCCTGACAGTCGGTTGTTGACATCTATCGTTTTGGCAACAAGATAGCCGTCAGCAGATACCTGACCGAAGTGAGATATAATCGCTCCTATAGTAAGATTTTTGTAAGCTGCCAGAACAGGCTGTCCATCCGGCTTAATAAGGAAATCCGTGAAAGCATATAAATTGGATTTACCGAACACCAGTTTATGTTCAACTATGGCAGATTCGATATCTTCAGTTGGCAGAGAACGAATCACATTCATTTCGGTGTCAATCACCTTGCAGGAAGTATTACTCAAAATCTGATCACTGAAAACGAATGCATAACCATCATGAAAACAAGTGCCATATTCAAATACGCCAACCATTTTTCCACTGAGGTCGTAATAACAGGTTTTTGACCCCTTTTCTACGTAGAACAGTCCGTTTACGACATCAGATGTTCTTGAATTACTCTCCGGAGCCTGAAAAACACTTTTACCGGTCTTGTCAATAAGATGTTTGGTATCATCCTGCAACACTACCCAAGCATATCCTTCGGAAAAGTCAGTAGCGGAACGATATTTAGCGGCAAGTTTCACAGCACCATTGGCATCCATGTAACCCCACTCGTTATATGCCTTCGGGAAAGCCCTGAGACCGTCCTTTAACGGCCGTATACAATCGCCTTGTCCGCCATCAACTGTTACACCGGGATAGATACGTTTTCCGTTTGTGTCTATATAATATGATTTGGTAGAACTCTCATCAGGCCATACTATAGCTGCTCCGTCCATAAAATTGGTGACAGCATATATACCTGTACCCATATCCTTTATGCGTCCGTCGGTATAAAGCAGACATACATTCCCCTTTTTATAACCTTCGCCCTGTTTGCGCATTGCCACGACTCCGTCATGGAATCCGGGCTCCGTTAAAGCGGGAGTACACTTTATCCAATTGGCATCAAACAGTTTTTTCCCGTCTATTTTCCAAAACTCATAGAGTTCATCAAACGAAGAATTGTTACTACGTCTCACGCTGAATACACCGTCACTGACATCCGAGAGTGTCCATGGAGTTGCTTCAAGAAAAAGAGTCTCTGAAGTAAGATATGGCACTTGAAGATTAGCTTCAGCCGATTGATCCTCTGTGTCATCATAAGAGACCTCAGATATTTCTTCGCTATATGAGCCTTCATTAGAATTAGAATTTGAAGACTGTGACTTCGTAGATTTTCCTTTCAAAGACTTATCTACTTTCTCTATCTCCTTATTGACTTTCTCGAGACCTTTAGAAATCTTTTTGAGCAATTGAGCTTCTGCCTGGGGCAATGTCAGAAGAGACAAAGCCGCTATAGCTATCGTAACAAAAGTTCTGCGGTAATTCATAACTGTTGATATTGAAGTTGAAGTAATTATGTATTAAGTAAGTAGCTTCTAAAAATCAGTTTAGATATGTTTTTAATCTGTCGCTTCAGAGGCAATCACATCCTCACTCATCTATCGGGTGCTCATTAATTTAATCAGCTACTTAAAGATTTTTAGCAAATAAAAACTCTGCTTTTAAATGCTTAACCCCATACACTAAGAAACGGAGTCTTAAATCTTGATGCCACAAAATTAGAGAATTATCTCCTACTTTCCAAACAATCACGAAAATTACCACAATTTTAGATAATTATTTGAGAAAGGCTATATAAATTGAAGATAAATGTCGCTAAATGTCCCTGTAAATGTCGCTAAATGTCCCTGCAATATTAACAAAACTGTCTTAGCCTGAAAAAGTTGACTTTTAGAGGCTGTTATAAAACTCGATGACATAATATTTATAGGATATATGTGATATGTTAAATTGAAAATCAATTACTTATATCAACATACCAAAGGCATGTACCTACAAAGAGAGTATTTTGCAACAGCCTCTAAACTATAAAATTTTACAGTTTATTCACTTCATATTTATCTATTGGATAAAATAGCACTATTTTGTTCTGTACAGGGATTTAGTGGATAAAATTAACTACTTTTGCAGGCTAATAAGAACGAGATGGAGAATGTGATTCTTCATCAAAGAGCTAAAGCGCGATGAGCTTGGCGAGATATCTGTAGCAGTAAGGAGATACGCTGGATAAGCTGTAATGGAAGTGATGGAATGAAGAATTTATTATATGTATTAATGGCTATTGTTATCGCGGGCAGTATTTCATGTTCGCGGTCAATGTCGCAATATAACAGAGAGATAGACGACGCTGAAAAGATGATGCAGAGTAATGCAGACAGTGCGATATCGATATTGGAGGCTATCGACCCAGCTGAGCTTAGTGTTGACTCCATACGTGCGAAGTACCATTATCTCAAAGCTTACGGACATATAAACCAAGACCGCTCTATGGTCGGCGACTCTCTTATTTCTTTCGCTCATAACTATTATCAGGAAAAGGATGTTGTCAGGGCTATGCGAAGCGGTATAGCTTTTGCATGGTATAAGTTCTGGAACAGAGATGTAACCGGTGCTATTGCTATGCTTGACTCTCTGGTAAGTCTGAATAATGTGCCTGATTCGCTATTGGTACAGGCATTGCGGGCCCGTGTGTTACTCGGAGTTTCTGAATATCAAGGCAGACAGCTTATTCCTTTGGCAAAAAGACTTGTTAGCCTTGAAACCGATTCTTCCAAAAAGATAGAAGCCAAGTATGCGCTTCTCAGTTTCTATGAATTTGCGGAAGAGATGGATTCTGCTCTTTATCTTACTGAAAGCCTTATTGATTACGCCCGAAATAATGGTTTAGGTGAGAAACATTTCTTGTTTGAACTTGAACGAGCCCAGATTCTTGCTGAGACGGGACGTAATAAGGAGAGTGACGAAGTTATTAACGACATATTCCGTAAGTCATCACCGGATAACGGTGCGGCTGATTGCCTTCACATGTTTTATGCCATCAATGCATTGAATTCCGGCAATCTTCAGCGTGCAACTCATAAGCTTGCCGTTGCCGACAGCTTTGCCGTAAAATTGAGAAATAATGACGATGAGCCTTACTATCGCAGCTATAGCAACTTACTAAATACCATAATTGATTTCAAACAAACAGGGCGTGTAAAACTCAGACATGTCAACGGTCTTATAAACCGTCAGCGTGAATACCTCAACCAGCTGAAAGCATCACAATGGGAGACGGAACGAAGTGCATTGCAGCAACATAACCGTGCTTTAGCTCTCAAAGTAGAAAGTGAACACAAGACTGTGATAATACTTATAATCAGCATTGTCGCTATATTATTGCTGACAGGAGCAGCATGGATTATCAGAATCCGCCGCCAACGCGAACGTGAGAATGAAGAACGTATCGAGGCCATGCAGAAGATGGTGGACGAATATAAATCTGCCTCAACGGCTTCTCAATCCGATCACACTGATTTGCCGGCAATGCGACGCGCTATGCTGCAACAACTCGGAATTATTAAGATGGTAGCCGAGACTCCTACTGAACAGAATAGGGAAATGCTTCGTAAAATCTCATCAATCGACGGCGAAACTAATGGCGAACTTGTAAACTGGCAGAATGTCTACGAACTTATTGATAACCTGTATTCAAATTTCCACCGCAAGCTGCATGACAGGTATGGCGACGTACTCAGCAATAAAGAAGAACAGATAATCGTGTTACTGATAGCCGGATTCTCGACTAAAGAAATCAGTGTAATCACAGGACAGACCACCTCCACTGTCTATGTCCGCAAATCCTCTATAAGAAAGAAACTCGGAGTGCCTGAAAAAGAGGATATACTCGTATTCCTCCGAACAGAATTAGCCTGATGAATCGATTTTAACATTACTTATTCTCCATTGCGTATTATCCAACTGTCAATGTTACGGGTTTCTTTGGAAAATGAAATTCCGATTTTAAAGAGCGTGCGTGGATCAGTGGCAAACGGGAGAGAATAATTTTTCTCTTCAATCTGAGCGATGGCATCTTCAGCAGAACCGTTAAGTTTCAGTTCGATAACATAGATAAATCTTTTTGTCTTTACAAGCAGATCAATACGTCCGACAGATGTCCGGTATTCAGTTTCCACAGTAAAGCCCATCAGTTTGAAGATAATATAAATATTATTCTCGAAATAGACTTCCGGCTTATTCTTGGAGAGATCATAGGGAATGTCGGCGAGAAATGCCTGGAGGCGAGACATGAATCCCTCGGCATCACCTGCATTCACCTGCCGGCAAAATCCCCTCACTGCAGAGAGACTCTTAGCATTCCGGTCATCCATATATACAGGCAGGAGTTCCTTGAAGAAGCCATTTGCAACCTCCCGGTTTGGCAGGCCAAGAAAATAGGATTTATATTCGGAATCATAATCCTTTATAGTCAGGTAACCCGTCTGGAACAGCAGTGCTATCGGCGATGAGCTATAGTAGTCTATATCGGCGAGCTGCATAGTGTCTACCTCGGAGTGAAACAGCTCAGGAAGATATGTATCAGAATTTCGAAGCCTTTCTATAAGAAATGTCGGTGTACCGGTGGCAAACCAATAATTTCCAATTTCCTCTCTTTCAAAGGCACAAAACAGACTGAATGGGTTGTAGATGTCGGGGCACTCGCTTGTGAAATGATACCCGTCATAACTCTTCTTTAGCAACGCTACAGTGTCATCAAAGGAAGATTCGGCAGTAGCTGAAAGCCTTTCTATACCACATTGACAATCCCGCAACATCTCCTCTTCCGTGATTCCGCAAATTGTGGCGTATGTGTTGTCGAGAGAGATATCGCTCAGATTGTTAATATCACTGAAAATACTCAGCCGCGAGAAACGCGACACTCCGGTAATCAACCCGAAACATATATAGCGGTCGGCTGCCTTAAGAGTACCGTAAATAGGTTTCAGTATTGCCTTAAACTTATTATGCAACTCTTCATTATTGAAGGTGCTGACAAGAGCCTTGTCATACTCATCTATAAGTACTGCCGCTTTTTTGCCGGACTGTTCTACCGCCGATCTTATTACAGCATAGAAACGTTGGGGTAGTTCAATTGCTTTAGTAGCTATTCCATACTCTTTCTCCCAATATTCAATCTGTTGACTGATATTTTCCTTTATTCCCTCTTCGGAAGACAAATTAGCATTTACGAAATTGAGATGGAAAACGGGATGTTTCTCCCATGAATGTTGATGACGCATGATTGCAAGTCCGTTAAACAGGTCTCTTCTCCCCTCAAAGAATGCTTCTATCGTAGACAGCAGCAAGCTTTTGCCAAATCTGCGCGGACGGCTAAGGAAATAGTATTTCCCTGATGTGACAAGCCGATGGATTAGTTCTGTCTTGTCAACATACACATAATTTTCCTCACGTATTGCGGAGAATGTTTCAATCCCTACCGGGAAATGTCTTCCTTCCATATCAAGCTATTTTTCGGTGTCTTCTATATTCAATGCACAAATATAGTATAAATTCAGACCTTAAACAAATAGAATCCTCCTTGCTCTTTTTGTATCTCTAAGATAAAAGTAAAAACTCTTTAAATGTCGGAAAATTTCTGACTCAGAGTACCTAAGGAAGGTGTTATCCTTGTATTTTCCTAAACCAAATATAACCTGATAAGAGAGTATTAAAACCCAATGACCCTATATTAAGACTTTTAAGAAGTACAGATATTGATAATCAAATAATTACATTTCTTGTATTAAGACATTTATATTTGGAATTAAAATCCGTTTAGACATAATTTTGCGTCAGAAAATCAAATAAAACTGATGTAAATATGAAGGCTAAACTTTCAATTCTTACCATCGCAATTATGATGGTCATTCCGGCCCTCGGCAGAAATATAGAGGGTACGGTTGTTGGTGAAAACAACGCTTTGCTCGACTTCGTCAACGTAGTTTTGTACTGCGACTCCACTTACCTGACCGGTACGATAACAGATGCAGAAGGTAAGTTCTCAGTCAATACGGAGGCAAAAGGAGACCTGACTGCTAAAATTACTTTTGTGGGTTATAAACCCTATACCGCCGCTGTTCCGACTTCCGGTAATTTAGGAGTAATCACTCTTGAGCCGGAAACTGTGATGCTCGGTGAGGTAGTAGTAAAATCCAACCGTCCGGTCACTACTATAAAGGGAGATGCACTTGTTACCAATGTTGCAGGCTCACAGCTTGAACATGCCGGTACAGCCAATGACGTCCTTACACAGGTGCCTATGGTATTAGGACGTGACGGGAACTTCGAGGTTTTTGGCAAAGGATCGCCCGCAATTTATGTAAACGGTCGCGAATTAAGAGACCTTAGTGAGCTTTCTCAGATTAATTCCGCCGATATCAAGAACATCGAGGTAATAACAAATCCCGGTGCTAAATATGATGCTTCTGTCAGGTCGGTGATACGTATCCGTACAAAAAAGCCGCAAGGCGAAGGCTTCAGCGGAAATATACGTGCTCAGGGAGCATGGCAGAAATATTTCAGAAATGTAGACTGGGCTAATCTTAAATTCAGGAGCGGAGGATTAGAGGTATTCGGCAACTTCGGACTGATAAAAGGAAAGTTCTACAGCAATGGCATTTCGGATATTTTAACCCGTTCTTCCGCTATATTGGAAGAGACTCTCTCGGGAGCAACTATAATGCATTCAAATGAATTTTTCGGAAAAGCCGGCATCTCTTACCTAATCAATGACAGACATTCAATCGGTGCGTCTTATTCCAATGGAATCATCAAGTGGAAAGAAGCATCTACACAGGTAACGTCAATCATTTCAGACGGCATTCTACTTGACAACCTCAATCTGAATCAGCAGTCAAGAACGAACACCCTACCCAAACATTATGCGAATATCTACTACAACGGTAACATAGCACGATTAGGAATAGACTTTAATATGGATTACCTTTGGCGTAAGGTAACAAACACGGTTTGGGGTGAAGAGACCAGTGAATTTAATGAAAATTCCATAATCAATTCCACCGGCCATAACAGAGGAAGGATGTTTGCAGAGAAACTCGTACTCAGCTATCCTCTGTGGAAAGGCTCGGTTGAAGCAGGAGAAGAGTTTACCTCCTCACGTGTTACCTCGGATTATATCACTGATGCTACGATTGTGGGAAATGCCGACACCCGCGTAGACGAAAAAAATATAGCCGGATTTATTGACATAGCGCAATCTTTCGGCATTGTCAATGCAAGCGTCGGATTAAGGTATGAACGGGTGAAATTCAATTATTTTGAAAACGGACAAAGGAATGATGATCAAAGCCGTGTCTACAATAACCTGTTCCCTTCTCTTTCAGTTTCCACGATGATTAGCAACGTTCAGCTTGCATTCAACTATACCCACAAGACACAACGTCCGGGATACTCGGATCTTGACGGCACGATAGGTTATATCAATCGTCTTACTCTTGAGAGCGGTAATCCTTACCTTAAGCCTGAAAAGAGCCATTCCTTAGAATTGACCGGTGCATGGCGGCAGTTTTTCGGTCAGCTGTCATATACCTATAAGAAAGATCCTATTATGAATACCACACGTTCATACGGCGAGGATGGCGTGATAAAGCTCATAACGCTGGAGAACTTTCCTAAGATTCAGAATCTTCAGGCATTTATAGGTGCACAGTTTCAACTTGGTATCTGGCAGCCGAGGGTAAATGTAGGTATCATGAAGCAGTGGCTGACTATTGATACTGCAGAAGGACGCAAAAGTCTTGACAATCCTATAGGTCTCGTACAGTTTCAGAACGCTATACATCTCCCCGGCGATATATGGATGAATGTTGACATGCAATGGATGAGTGCCGGTAATGATAAAAACTCCTTTGTAAAGTCATCTTCATTTCTTAATGCCAAGCTTTATAAGGCATTTTTCGGAAATAAACTGGGCATTAGCGTCGAAGTAACGGATATATTCAACAAAGGAAACCGATATACGGAGATGATTAATAAGGATGTTACCGTATCCAAGTTGATGACAACCAACAACCGTACTTTCATGCTGACTCTTCAGTATTCTTTCAATACGAGCCGTGACCGTTACAGAGGCCAGGGAGCTGGCACAAACGAAATGAACAGATTCTAACACTAATTAATTAGAAAACTATGAGAAAATTTTTAATGATAATGGTATTTGCTATGGCAAGTATCGCTGCTTATGCAAAACCTCATTGTCAGAGTTTCAATAACTATGATGATAAAGTTACTATCATCTTTACAGATGATAACGTCGGAGATAAGTATTCTATAACGGACGTAAGGCTTATTTCATCAAGATTTATTCCGTCTTGGAGAGGGAAAGAATATAAAGCAACCTCAGTCAGCATCTCTGTAAATAAGGGGGCGGCAACGGTAACATTAACCTTTCCTCACCTTACTCAGTTTTCAAATCCGAAAGTCGAGTTGAAAATCAATGGCAAAAAAGCCGCGTTCAAAGTTTGTCAGTGATAAACTGACAGATAAGTATATTCATGCAAGTATGGAAGCTCCCGACAGTGATGCCGGGAGCTTTATCGTTCGTTTCTAACAGAAAGTACAGACTCGCGGAGAACAATATTTTCATCTATTTTGTTGAGACTTAAAAACATGCTAATTTATTATCATAATGAAAAAAATTTCCTTTCTTTTCTGTCTTATGATTATTGCCCTGATAGCACCTACAGCTATATTGGCCCACCCTTCTTCCGGCAACCGCAATAATAAGAAAAAGACTACCCAGACCACAACAGTCGGGACAACTAAATCCGATGCCACCTACAAGTCTATTCAGCAGCTGTACACTCAAGGTAAAATTTCTGCGGACAGCGTTATTAATCTGGCCGTATACCATAAAGTATGGAGTCCCGAACTTGCTGAACGCTGCCTTAAGTTAGTAACAGACAAAAATCCGCGCAGTGCTACTGAACTCGGTGCACTTTACGCCTTCTCACCGGAATTTGCCAAGCGTAAATCTGAGGGTATAAAACTTCTGGAGTCTGCTGCAAAGGAAGGATCCAACGAAGCCAACTGTTATCTCGGACTCTATTACTTCAATAAGAAAGATTATAAAAAGGCTAAGACTTACTTTGATGCCTGTCAGCCTATGGAGTATGGTATCGGTTATACGGCTTTAGGCAGTATGTATCTCACAGGCAAAGGAGTAAAAGAGAATCCGGTAAAGGCTCGTGAGAATTTTCATCAGGCAGCACTTAAAGGCTACGCTCGCGGTGCAGCGCTTTATGGATTCAATCTCCGCACAAACACAGGCGGCCATATTGACTATCCCGACTCTTTCTTCTGGCTCTATATAGCCGGCGACCTCGGCGATGATACAGCCCGCACTACCCTTTTCCTGCCCCGACGCAACGAGAAGCGTGCTGACACCGAAGTCGGAAGGGACGCAACGACAGCTCTCCAATTTATAGAAGCCGCTCAGACAGGTAAAAAGATTCAGAACGAACCGATCTACAAAGACGGTTTTCTCCCCAGCCTTAAAGCCCGTGAGAAAGCCGCAGAGCAAGGTGATGACTGGACGCGGTTCTATCTCGGCAGTATGAATTACAACGGCGACTTCCTGAACCAGAACTATACGCAGGTTATTCATTACTACGAACCTATAGCACAGAACGGCAAACTTCCCCGTCCCGTGCTTGCACTCGTTCACGAACGCCTCGCTGAAATGTATCGCGACGGTAAAGGTACCAAAGCAGACTCTGCCAAAGCTACCCGACACGCTCGTATAGCCGCCCAATACGGCAGTCTTCCCGCCTATAAAATCATAGAAAACATATCCAAGTAAGGTAAAATATAAATACTTCCTATTCTTTATAGTGACTCATAAAATAAGGTGTCGTAAACCCAATTCTTGGATTTACGACACCTTATTTTATCTCGTACAAGAATAATATTTCAATACTTATTGTCCGGATAGCTAATAATCAGAGCCGTCCATTGGTAGCGCGATTAAGCTTCCTTATACGGCTTGAAATAGAAACTCGGAACACGCCGAAAGCAATAAGCGATATGCCAAGATACATCCATCCGGCTACAGCCATAGAGACAGGCGATGAAAGCAGCAGGAAGGCAAACCATATCGTAATGCCAAGCAAGAGAATAGAGAAAATACTCCATATCACCGAACCTGAACTCAGCATGAATGTTTCGCAGATTGCATTGATAGTAACGCAGACGAGCCATATTCCTATAACTATCACAAACGTTGCTGCCAACTCCTCCTCAGGGAGTGTAAACAACCAGATGCCGGCCACAAGGTCGAGCAAACCAAGCGCAAGCGACCAACCCCAATTGTGGGCTATATGATGGTTGATAACACCATACACGATATTAAAAATACCGGCCAGGCAGACCAACCCGGCAAATATATATGCCAGCACCGGCACAGAAGTTACAGGACTACAAAGACACCACACACCAAAGCCTATTGAAATCAGGCCCGTTAGCATAGGTATCCACCAGAAGCGCGTCACGCCACCATTTAAGTTCATCATAGAATAAAAAATTTTGGTTAATTATGTATCTAAAACACTCCGCATGTCTTTAAGGTTTTATAACCTCTCACAGACGCTGTCACTCCTACTCCCCTACTATACTTTTCTTGACAAACAATAATGATAAACAACTCTATTTTACCAACTGAATAGCTTTTTAGTTAAAAAGTTTCTTCGTACTATCCCGACTCTCGTTTCTACTATTGGGGGCATCGGAACATTTCTCGGTATAACAATTGGTCTTTTGACATTTAACAAAAAAATCTTAATGCTTCTATTCCTGAATTGCTTAACGGATTAAAAACCGCTTTTTTCACAACCTTATTGGGCATAGTCGGCTCAGTTGCTCTATCTTGGTTACTAAATAAATTGTAGGATGAGAAAGACGATGGAGTTTCTGACATTAACCAAGCCGAAGGTACTTACTTAATAAATATAAATCACTTATCTAAACATTATCACACTTTCGATATAATATTTTCTGTCTTTTATTTGCTGATTGTAAATTTTTTCTTAATTTTGACAAAACTAACAACCCATCTGCCGGATAATATATGCAGAACCAACTATTTA
>CAMWVA010000105.1 GCA_947177575.1 uncultured Porphyromonadaceae bacterium
ATATAAATTTGCACTAATCATCATTATCTCTAAAATAGAGATAATGAAATTTATTGCTTTTATCATCTGTGATATTGGATATACCGACTGCCATAGTAAGTAGCATTGTGAGGCGCATATATCTTTTTTCCCTTGTAACAGCAAATATAATTAACTATAAAAATACCTATTTGCATGAGTCGATTTTACTCACTTTTGTTTTTTCTTATCCTTCTGTCAGCGCTACCTGCGGGAGCCCAGAAACTCGCTATACGCGATTTTGAAGCTCGTCCGAATGATATGGACGCTCAGAGTAATACACTGGAGCGCAAGGACCGCAACGGTCGACGCGCTGCCCTTATCAAAATCTATACATCACTTCCGAGTTCGGAACTGACCTTCGGCGGTTCCGGCGAGGGTTTTGTGGCTCAGGAACAGCATGGTCCCGGGCAGGTATGGCTCTATGTACCGCGTGCTTCGCAGAAATTCACTGTCTCCCATCCTAAGTATGATCCTCTGTCTTACTATTATCCGACCGAGATTAAGGAGGGACGTGTCTATTCGATGATTCTTTCTCCGGAGGGTAAAGAGGTTTCGCTCTCGGCCTCGGCACGTAATGCTGAGATATGGATAGACGGTGACAGTATAGGTATCAGTCCGCTTAATACTTATATCCCTTACGGAACTCACGCGGTACATGCTCGCTTAGGTTCACTGCTTTATGATGATGATATTGTGGTGTCGCGTCAGGGACCGTCGCAATTCAGTCTTAAGTTGGAAGATGAAGACTTGAAATACGGTGATGTTGTAGTCGATGTTGACGGTGGTGCCGAGCTGTGGTTTCAGGGACGTCGCGAAGGTGTCGGACAGTATGCTGCCCATCTTCGCGGAGACAACTATGTTATTGAAGCCCGTAAAGCAGACCACGAACCGGCCACGACGAACTTTACTGTCGTTCCCGGTCAGGTGACACATGTGCAAGCTAATGCACCCACACCACATTTAGGTTATCTGAGCCTGACTACAGTGCCGGAACATGGTGTGAAGGTCATGCAGGCTGATTCAGTTATAGCTACCGAACGCGAGATGCAGCTTCCTGTGGCTAACTACGAATGGACTTTCTCGCGTCGCGGTTATACTCCCGTGACGCGTTACTTTCATATTACCCGTGGTGAAACTCTTGTCGATACCGTAGTGCTACATAAAATACAGTATGTACCTCGTACCACCGGTTATGCTTCAGTCGGTTTTACAGCCGCCTCACGCTGCGGTGTGTCATTTACTATAGGTGGTATGTACAATGGTATTGACCTTTCTTTGTCATATATGCTCGGTCTGGGCCATACTAAGAAAGTAAACTGGTATGACACTGACAACATCCTTGACCAGTCAGCCACTTACCGTGTCGATGAATTTGGTGTACGTGCCGGTTATGTGCTACGTTTCGCCGAACGCTTCGGACTGACACCTCAGTTAGGTTACATACAGCAGCGTCTCTTTGCTAAAGACCGTGCGGGCAATGGCTTTACTATCAACTGTATTTCGATCGGTGCGCGTCTGACATGGTATCCTGTGCCTCATCTCGGCATCTTCCTGACTCCCGAATACGATATACCCGTCGGCACCAAAGGTGATATAAAAAAAGTATGCAGTCTGGCCGGTATGACGCGCGGTGGATTTCATGCTACAGCCGGTCTCTCGTTCAATCTCTAACCCTCTCATTTGTATTACAGCATGAAGAAATATCTTATATATGGCAGGCGACGGCTTCCGGTTGTCTTTGCGCTCCTTGCTGTCTTTACGGCCCTGGTGGTATCAGTCACTGCCTGCTCGGATAATGTCGAAGAGGGCCTGGAGCCTATCGACGACTCCAAGATCACGCTTTCTGTCAGAGAATTTGGTTCGGAAAGTAATCTGCTGCTTGAAATGGGCTGGACGGAGGCAGATACTGTCTTAAACGTTATCTGCAACACACGCTGGACCGTAGATGTCGAGGACTGCAAGGGCCTCTGGTGTCAGGTAGTCAGTAAAGATACCCGGTATGACAAAGACAACCATAACGGCAGTTTCGTCATCGGAGTGGAGCCTAACCGCACTGACAGCACACGCGAATGTATTGTTAAGGTCTATACCATAGATAAAAGAGGGAATCCCACCGGCCGCAGTGTGAACATCACACTCGCTCAGAGAGGCCAGCACATTACTGTCATTCCTGCCGAAGGTATCGAACTTCCCTACTCCGGCACGTCGCAGTCAGCCGGCGATACGGCACCGACGGTAACAGTGACTGCCAATCAGCCGTGGGAGGTAAGCTGTTCGCAGGAGTGGCTGAAAGTAATACCGGGCAGTCTGATGGAGGGCAATACCTTCACTCCCCCTGACGGTCCGGAAACAGATGTGCCGGTCAGCTTCCGGCTCAGCGCTGAAGTGAACCCCGGTACTTCGGCACGCACCGCCGAAGTCATTATAAGCAGTCCGTATAATGTCTTTTCACCACTCCGTCTGAGTGTGATGCAGAGCGGTTCGCCAGAGATATTTTTTGTGACCCCGGATGCTGTTACAGTTATTCCGTATTTCGGCAGAACGGTGGAATTTAAAGTTTATTCACCTAAAGATAACTGGACTACGACCGTAAGCTCCGGTAGCGATTGGATTAAACTTGAATCTTCCTCACACAATGCCTCAACAGAAGCGATAACCATAAAAGCTGAAGTATCGGTAAATAGTACCTCTTCGCCGCGTGAAGGTACTGTCATCTTTACAGCCGGCGATAGAAGTATACCTGTCATCATAACTCAGGCAGGCAACTCTCTTATTCCGGTGGTCAGTGCAGCATGGATAGCCGGAGGACTGACTTCAACCGGTGCGCAGCTTCATGCCTATTACCGGTGTCCCGCTTCATCGTTCGCTGTAAGAGCTTGTGGTGCTGTATGTCAAGCTGTTTCTTACGCTAATGAAGAGATGACTTTCTCCGGTGAATTAATCAGCGATGACGAAATCACAGTCAGTATGACCGATCTTACACCCGGTACTATTTACGAAGCCCGGCCTTATATCGAATACACTGATCCTGACGTCGCTAACTCGATACGTGTCTACGGCACACCTGTACGCTTTACCACTCTCGGCGAGCGACCGGGTATCAAGCCGGGTGAAGGTGACAACAATCCACCTGAGATAGATGACCAGTCCGGTGAAAAACCCGGTTACGGTGATAATAATCCACCAATAGTAGAATAATCCGATAAATATATAAAAACATCATGCGACAAATAAGAATAACATTGCTGTTAATACTGACAGCACTTTTCGCCTTGCCGACCTTAGCTTATGACTTTGAGTTCGATGGGCTATATTATGACATTCTTGATGAGAATGCCAAAACCTGTGCGGTAACAGGGTATATAAGCGAACCAGAAGGTGAGCTAGTAATATCTTCAATGGTATCTGACGGTTTAGTAGAATATACCGTTATAGAGGTAGGTGGTAACGTATTTAGAAGCTGTGACGGTATTATCTCGTTGACATTATCTGATTCCCTGACAGCTATAGGAGGTGGTGCATTTTGTTATTGTGAAGGTCTTACCACAGTTATTATTCCAGGATCTCTTACTTCGATAGGGGAAGCGGCATTTTGGGACTGTAATAATCTTACTTCGGTTACTTATACTGCTACCAAGCCTATAGAGAGTAATCGTGGAATTTTTAGTTCAAAAAATGCGACTCTTTATGTGCCTAATGCTTCACTCGCTGATATAAAGTCTATAAGTCCGTGGAAGGATTTCAGGCGTATTGTTGCTAAAGATGGAATAAGCGTTTCTTCAGGATATTATTTTGACTACGAAGGTATAAGTTGCCAAGTGATTGATTCGGAGGCTCGAACTTGTTATGTGAGTGGATATACAGATAGTAATGTAGTGGAAGGTGATCTAATAATACCTTCTATAGTGTCCGACGGTCTGATGGAATATACTGTAACAGAAATTGGCGATTATGCATTCCGTAGTTGTGAAAGTCTTACCTCGGTTACCTTTCCCAACTCCTTAATCACGATAAAAGATCAGGCATTTCAAGGATGTTATAGTCTCAATTCAGTAATATTTTTTGACTCATTGACTACGATAGAATACGGTGCATTTATGTCATGTCGATCTCTTACTTCAGCCATATTACCTAATTCTTTGACAACGTTAGAAGATCATGTATTTTATAATTGTCAGGAGCTTAAATCAGTTATTTTACCTGAATCGTTGATAACGATTGGAGATGAGGTATTTTATAATTGTCAGGAGCTTAAATCAGTTATTTTACCTGAATCGTTGATAACGATTGGAGATGGGGTATTTGGGGGATGCTATGCTATTTCTGTGATAACTTATAATGCAGTTACTCCGATAACAGCATCAGGAGGTGTTTTTGAGTATACTACATATAGTAGCGCAACATTATATATGCCGAATGCGACGCTTGCAGACATAAAGGCGACTATGCCGTGGAGTCTTTTCAATTATATTGTAGCTAACGATGGAGGTGGCAGTGCTCCCTTTGAATATGAAGGACTGGAATATAGTGTAGTTGACTCAAAAGCACGAACCTGTAAGGTGATAGGATATGAAGCTGGAAAGGTAGTAGAAGATGATTTGATAATACCTTCGACAGTGTCTGACGGTGTAATTGAATATACTGTAACAGAAATAGGAGATGAGGCATTCCGTAGTTGTGAAAGTATTACTTCGGTGACTTTCCCCGAGTCGCTGACTACGATAGGAGTATCTGCATTTTCTTATTGTACTGGACTTACCTCACTGACCTTCCCTATATCTTTAATCACAATAGGAAATAGTGCGTTTTTGGGCTGCGAAAATATTATTTCTATAATTTTCTCTGATTCACTAAAAATCATAGAAGATCTTGCGTTTTGTGGCTGTAATAATCTTACTTCATTGAGTTTGCCTAATTCATTGACTACAATAGGTGATGGAGCATTTTATTCTTGTGGTAAACTTACATCAATTATATTACCTGATTCTCTGATAACGATAAAAGATGAGGCTTTTTTTAACTGTATTAGTCTTACCTCAGTTACGTATAATGCCCCAATACCTATAGAAGCAAGTTATAATGTTTTTGAGTCTTATAAATATTCTGATGATATTTATAAAAAAGCTATACTCTATATGCCTAACGCCACACTCGCAGACATAGAATCTACGAGCCCGTGGAATAATTTTATGCGAATTAGTGCCAAAGACGGAATAAGCATTTCTCCCGATTTTTCATTTGAATTTAACTCCGAAGGTATTATTTATAGTGTAATTGATGCTGAGACACGGACCTGCATGGTGGTAGGATATGAAGATGTGTTGGAAGGTAATCTTATAATACCTTCAACGGTATCAGACGGAGTATTGGAATATACTGTAATAAAAATTGGAAATGAGGCATTCCGTGGATGTCGCGGACTTACCTCAGTGACATTTCCTGAATCACTAGCTACAATAGAAGATTACGCATTTTCTAGGTGTACCGGACTTACCTCGTTAACATTTCCTGAATCACTGACTACAATAGAGAGTGGAGCATTTTATGGGTGTAGCGAACTTATCTCATTGACCTTCTCTAAATCGCTGACCACGATGGGAAGTTCTGCATTTTCTGAGTGTATCGGACTTACTTCACTGACCTTCCCTGAGTCGTTAGTAACGATAGGAGGTGACGCATTTTCTGGGTGTACCGGACTTACCTCGGTGACCTTCCCTGAGTCACTGACTACGATAGAGAGTGATGCATTTTTGAAGTGTTCATCTCTTACTTCAGTGACTCTTCCTGCATCTCTAACCACAATAGGAAAGGAAGTATTTGCAGAGTGCTATGCCATCAAAAATGTAACGTATAATGCAGTTACTCCGATAACAGCGACAGGTAGTGTTTTTGAGTTTACTACATATAGTATAGCTACACTCTATATGCCGAATGCAACGCTCGCAGACATACAGGCTACTGTGCCGTGGAATCTTTTCAGCCACATTGTAGCTAATAATGGAGGTATCAGTGCGCCTTTTGAATACGATGGTGTTAACTATAGCGTAATTGATACGGAGGCACGTACATGTAAAACTGCTCAAAGCGAAAATGTATATGGTGAGATTGTGATACCTTCAACTGTATCAGACGGAACATGGGAATATACTGTTGTGGAAATCGGTCAGTCAACTTTCTATCAGTGTATGAATCTTACTTCAGTGACATTGCCTGAGTCAGTGACTTCAATAGGCTGGGGTGCTTTCTATCAGTGTACCGGACTTAAGTCTATGACATTGCCTGAGTCAGTAACTTCAATAGGCTGGGGTGCTTTCTATCAGTGTACTGGTCTCACATCTGTACATTTCCCCGAATCGCTGACTTCGATAGGTGAATTAGCTTTCTATCAATGTACCGGTCTTAAGTCTATCAATCTGCCTGAATCGTTAACATCGATAGGTGAATTGGCTTTCCGTGACTGTGTTGGTCTAAGTTCTTTAATACTGCCCGAGTCACTGACTTCGATAGGTGAATTGGCTTTCCGCGACTGTAAAGGTCTCACTTCAGTGACACTGCCTGAGTCACTAACTTCTTTAGGCGACGCTGCATTTATAGCTTGTGATGCGATCATGACAGTAAATTATGATGCTGTTGTGCCTATAGAGGCTGAAGAGGGTACTTTTGAAGAAAGCGTATATGAGACCGCTACTCTCAACATGCCTAACGCTTCGCTTACCGACATTAAGGCCACAATGCCATGGAATAAGTTCAGACATGTTATCGCTAAAGACGGTACTCTGCCTGAACTGACTGAGCAGGATTTCGAATATGAGGGTATTGTGTACACTATCATTGATGAAGAAGCACGTACTTGCCGGACAAGAAACGGTGAGGGTCGTCGTTTACCCGGCAACCAGTATGAAGGTAATTTAGTTATTCCATCTGTTGCACTTGACGGTGCGGAGGAATACACAGTAACAGAGATAGGTGAATACAGTTTCAACGGCTGTGCGAAACTGCTGTCTGTTACTATACCGGCTTCTGTAGAGAACGTAGGTAATGAAGCTTTCGGCAACTGTCAGCGTCTGACCTCACTTGTATGGCACGGCACCAATCGTCTGGAGAACAGTGTTACCGAGGCTATCGGTAATCCTAACCTTTTGGTATATGTTGATGCCACACAATATGCACCTACCGGTATGGATAGCAACATCGTTGTGATGAGTGCCGGCTCAGGCGAAGGAGTGTGTGAGCGGTTAGTGCTTACTCCGGGTTATGCGTTCAGTCCTGTACAGGCATTTACCTCACGCTACAGCACCATGACTAAAGAGTTCACACAAACTACCCCGATAGACGGCTGTGCCGGCTGGGAGACTATCGTACTGCCTTTCGATGTAACGAGTGTCTCGGCTGCACAGGGTGAACTGACACCGTTTGCTGTTCTGACCGATATCAATCGTCAGTATCCTTACTGGCTCTATGAAGCCGATGCTGAAAGTAACTGGAAAGCCGTCGGAAGTATCCGTGCAGGTGTACCTTACATTATCTCGATGCCCAATAATAAGGCCTACGAAGCACAGTACTGCATCAGCGGTCCTGTTACCTTCACTAACACTGAATCTGTGCGTATCATGCCTGTCGATGCAGAGCAATATGTTGTGGAATGGAAATCAGGTCATAAGTTCTGTCCGCTGTGGCTGCCGCTTGACAACGCACAGGCTGTCATGGCTATGGGGCTGAATGTAGGTATGGACAATCTGACTGACGATGCAGGCCAGCTTCTCGAACCGGGCTCTGCTTTCCATATCGATGTGGAACCGCGTCCGCTCGAAGCATACGTGACACGCCTCAATAATGTACGCGCTTTGCGTATACGTGGTGCCGAACTGTCGCACGTATCACTTACGAAGTCTGATAACGGTTTGGAAATGGAGACTACTGACGGTGCGTTACATCTTATCAGCGATATAGACCGCACGGTTGAGGTGTTCAGAATCGACGGTATACGGGTAGCCACTATTGAACTGCAGAGTGGTGAGAGTCGTACCATAGATGGTCTTGACAAGGGTGTCTATATTGTCGCCGGCCGTAAAGTGATGATAAAATAACCGGACAACTATATGAAATATCACATATCAGATATGTGCAAAGTTGTCGCCGGCTGTGCGGTCACTGCGCTGTTAGCAGCGGTGACCGCCGGCTGTGCCGACAATGTGCAGCCGGACCTTTCGGCAGAAAGTGCCTCCAATATCATATTCTCAGTAAGCACTTACGGCTTAGATAACGATGAATTGACCATAGGTTCGGCACAGTCGGTGACAGTGTTTGAAGTCAGCGGTAATACGTGCTGGATTGCCGAAGTCACGGAGTGTGACGGCGGCTGGTGCCGTATTGTTTATGATCGAAATGCGGATGATGTCATTCCTGTAGACGGAGAGATATACACAGGTCCGGGTACCTTTATCGCACGTACCGCTCCCAACCGTAATCCAGAGATTGACCGTTACTGTCTGATCACTGTCTACCCTGTGGAGAAAGACGGTACTCCTATACCGGATCACAGTGTTGAAATACATCTCATTCAAGAGCGACGCAGTCTCGATGTGGATTATGAAGATGATGAAATTATATCTGCCTGGGGTACTATAACAGCCAGTGAGCCGATAGTGACTGTCACGGCTGATCAGGCATGGACTGTCACCAGCTCGGAACCGTGGGTAACAGTGGTACCTGGCAACGGAATGAACGGAGATACCTTTACGCCCTCGCCCGGAGATAAAGACGAGACAACGGTGAGCTTCCGGCTCAGAGTTGATGAGAATCCCAATATTTCGATACGTACATGCGAGGTCATACTGAGCAGTCCTGTAAAGGCTTTTACTCCCACACGTCTCAGAGTGGTGCAGTACGGTTCGCCGGAGGCGTCTTTCAGCGTTACACCGGGTAGTGTACCTGAGTTTTCTCCTACTGGCGGTGAATTTACATTTATGGTATGTTCATCACGTAAAGACTGGACAGCCACCGCTATTACCTCCGGTGACTGGATTCATATCAGTCCTTCATCAGGTCAGGCATCGATAGAGCCTGTACCGGTAACAGTAAAAATAGATCCCAATAGTGAAAGTCAGTGGCGTGAAGCAGGCGTAGTCTTTGCTCTTGTCGGTGACACAGAAAAAATTCTTGTCCAGATGACTCAGGCTTTTCTTCCGGTAATCAGTGAGGTATGGATAGCTGGTGGCTGGACTTCTACCCAAGTACAGCTTTGTAGTTATTATCAATGTCCGAACTCGTTCTTTACTCCGATTGCCTGTGGCGCTATTTGTCAACCTGTTACTGACGGAAGTAAGGAGAAAATTTACTCCGGTACCTTTGGAAATAATACTTTTACAGTCGATGTAAACGACCTTGAGCCAAATACTGATTATGTCGTCCGGGCTTATATGGAGTATAAATACACCAATGATGGTGTCGACTCAACCTCTGAACGTATCTATAGTACAGAAATTCGTTTCCGTACTCCTGATCTCAACGGTGAAGGAGGTATAATTCCCGAAAACGGTAATAATAATCCTCCTGCTATCAACTGAATTAACTGATGAGAATACATTCTTTATTGCTAACAGCTGTGTTTGCGGTCGCTGGTTTTCTGTGTGATACAGTAATTGCAGCTAAAACTCTGTCAGAAGCAGAGCAGAAGGCACAGAAGATAATGAATGATAGAAATTATCTGTATGGTATAGGTGTCGGTAGTGACCGTCAGGAAGCTATGCAAAGTGCACTTGCTGATATGGCAGGCAAGATTTCAGTCAATATTTCAGCTTCAACAGAATACAGAGCAAATGAATCAACCGGTAGTAACGGTGAAATTGATTCGCAGTCGAGCATGTCCATGGTGGTCAAAAGTTATTCAGCACCGGCGAATCTGGAAGGTGTAGAAAGTCTTTGGCTTAGTGACAAGGCACCTCAGTTTCGTGTTATGACTTATCTGACTCACGATGATGTGGAGCGAATGTTCGAGCGTCGGCGTAATAATGTGGCTAATATGGCCCGAGAAGGTGTGAGAGCTGAGGAAGCCGGAAAGATTGACCTTGCGTTACATTACCTGTATCAGGCTTATGTAGTGCTTGGAAGTCTGCCTGACGCACAGACCTTAGAGGTCGATATTGACGGTACGAAACGCTTACTCCGGACGTGGATACCGGAACAGATGCGCGATATCTGCGCGGAAGTTAAATTCGGTATTGCCGATGTTTCAAAACCTGATGATAGCGGTGGAAAGCGTGTGTCTCTTATGGCTCATTACAAGGGTGAACCGGTGACAAGCATAGGGTTCAGTTATTGGCGCGGTGCGCAAGGACAGTCACCGATACTGACGGCTCGAGACGGTATGTCGGAGATAGAAATATCACCAACCACACCGCTTGATCCGTTGGCTATTGATATAGAATATCGGTTTGCGGATGAGAATCACCTGGTACCGGAATATCAGCCGCTGCTTGACGGTTTCAACGGAGCAGGTATGGTGCCTAATGCTCATGTCACACTGACCGAAAATGCCAAGGCACTGAAGAGTGACAAGAAGGAGACACAGGCTTTCAAAGAAGCTGTGGCTGCCGGTGCCCGCGAAGGCGTTAAAGCTATGCCTCACAGCGAATCGCAGGCTTTTGCGAAGTCTATAGGTATTATAGTCGATGCTATCGACAAGCGTCAGTACACAGGTTTGTCACAGCTTTTCACACAAGAGGGCTATGATATGTTCGAACGTCTTATTCATTACGGTAAGGCACGCATATTGGGTAAGGCCACACGTGATACATACGAATTTTATCCGATGAAGGAGCGTGTGGTGTGCCGTTCCATACCGATGCAGTTCAGTTTTGAAAACGGCCGGCGTACTTTCACTGAAGATGTGACGTTTACTTTCAATGCCGATGGATTGATAGAAAGTCTTGCTTTCGGTCTGGGAAGTGTGGCGCGTAAGGATATATTCGCTATGCAGGGTGAAGCATGGTCAGACTATATGAAGATGGTGATGGTGACCTTTCTTGAGAACTATAAGACTGCCTTCGCCCTTAAACGGCTGGACTTTATCGAGACAATGTTTGATGACGATGCAGTAATAATCGTTGGTCATGTAGTTAAAAAGTCTTCTGTAAAACGTGAGGGTGACGCACAGATTATTGAGAATAAAGAGCATGTCACATACGTCCGCAAGACAAAGGCCGAATATATGGCTCAACTGAAACGCTGTTTCGCTTCTAACCAGTTTATTAATATCCGTTTCGCTAATACCGATGTGGGCGCGGTCGATGTAGGTAAAGACACGTACGGTATACAGCTTCGACAGGAGTACTTCTCGTCATCTTATGGCGATGTGGGTTATCTATATCTTATGGTAGACTTCCTGAATCCTGATGAACCTGTAATAAAGGTGCGTACATGGCAACCCGAGCGAAAACCTGATTTGACTCCGAATCTTCCAAAAGATTCTCCATATAACGGTATCTTCTCCAACGGATATTTTGGTTAAATCTTTAGTATTACGCCGAAGCATATAGTTTTAAGGATAGTAAAGTACATAAAACAGAAAGACCTTATCGTTCTCGATAAGGTCTTTCTGTTTTAT
>CAMWVA010000106.1 GCA_947177575.1 uncultured Porphyromonadaceae bacterium
ACTATAATAATGCTGAGGAAGTATCTCGAGATACTTCCTCAGCATTATTATAGTAATATTTATAGATAATTAGCGGTGCGATTCCTGTATCTGGTCGAGCAGAGAAGCGTTGAAGGAGTCAGCTGCGAGGAGCTGTTCAACGGTGAGGTGCATACGGTAACGCCAGTAGTGGGTGGGGTTAGCGGGCACGTTGATCTGTTCTTCGCGTGGATCCTGACGGCGCAGGTCAGCGTCGGTTGAGAGCCAGTCTTGCAGAGGAAGTATGCAGAGCATCGAAGGCGACTTGAGGTGCATGTCGATGATTTTGTCGCATATCCAGGGTTCGGCGAAGTAGGGTGCCTCGCCGGGTTCGTGAAGCATGTTGTTGAAGAACTTCTGAGCCATGGCGTGGTCGCTTTCCCACCATGCACGTATGCCGGCCATATCGTGGGTAGAAGTGGTGCATACTGAGTAGTAGGGATAAGACCATGTGTGACCGAATTCGTGCTCAGGATTCTTTGGCATACGCTGTATCTCAAGAGCAAGGATTTCGAGACGACGCATTACCTCAGGAACACAGTCGGGTATCATGCCGAGGTCTTCAGCGCAGGTAAGCATTGAGGTTGAGTCAAGCAGCGGCGGAAGTTTCCACATGGCTTTACCATACCAGAAGTCGTTGTGACGATGGTAGAAGAAGTCATTGTAAAGACGGTTGAAACACCACTTCTGATAGTCATTAAGAGCACGGTACTGATAGCTGAACTGTGCGGAGATACGCGGATGATAATGACCTTTCTGATAGGGGTCTTCGATGAACAGCACATCGTCAATCAGGCCCATCAGAGCGTCGCAGATACGCTTGTTCTTCTCCGACTGTTCCATGCCGCTGAAGAGGTCGCGTACCTTGACCTGAGTATCTACAAAAGGTTTGAGGCGATAGCGGCCGAAACCTTCCGACTCAAGATATACACTCTTGACCTCGTCGGTATATTCGCCAAAGAAGTCGCCGAGCATCCATTCAAATATATATGGACGACACATCACATCCGGGTCAATCCAGAAGTCATAGTCATGACGCATTTCCTCAGGCGAGAAGGGCAGAGCAGGGTGGAAGAAGCCTAACAGACCGTGTAAGTCATCGATAGGAATCTGCCATATACGGAAGAAACCGAGAATATGGTCGATACGGTATGCATCGAAGTATTCAGCCATTTTACCGAAACGATGTTTCCACCACTGGAAACCGTCACGGGCCATATTATCCCAGTTGTAGGTGGGGAAGCCCCAGTTCTGACCTAATACAGAGAAATCATCCGGTGGAGCACCAGCCTGCATATCCATATTGAACAGTTCGGGACTTTGCCATGCATCTACGCTGTAACGGCCTATGCCGATAGGTATATCGCC
Organism: uncultured Porphyromonadaceae bacterium; assembly: GCA_947177575.1. Classification (GTDB taxonomy): domain Bacteria; phylum Bacteroidota; class Bacteroidia; order Bacteroidales; family Muribaculaceae; genus Lepagella. The sequence goes on from CAMWVA010000106.1 coordinate 1,387, forward strand.
TTTGAGTACCACGCCGTTGTGGTGGGCATAATCGCGCACTTCGCGCAGCTGGCGGTCAAGATGATACTGTAAAAAGTAATAATAACCTATCTCAACGGCATTGTTACGGCAGTATTCCTCAACAGCCTCTTTATTGTATGAAGAGAAATCACCCCACTGACTGTTGTCAGGTGTACCGAACTGGTCGCGCAGCACTGACCATGCAGCATAAGGACGCAACCAGTATTCATTATCAGCGACGAAGCGACGATATTCGGGCTTGGCGGCAGTCTGTTCGCCCTGCTCTTTGTAAAGCTCATGAAGATATTCGTGCTTGGCACGGTTTACCTCTTCATAATCTATCTGAGGAAGTGCGTTGAGGCGGAGACGCTCGTTCTCAAAATGTTTGCGGCGTTCGGGATCACGCAGTTTTCCTGCGGCCTCAAGACGCATATACATGGGGTGAAGAGCGAAAGTAGAGTTTGCGCTATAAGGATAAGAGTCAACCCATGTGTTGCTCTTGGTAGTATCGTTGATAGGAAGAACCTGAAGTACCTTCTGACCTGTTTTTGCACACCAGTCAACCATCTTCTTGACATCGATGAAGTCGCCTACACCGAAATCCTCCTCAGAGCGTATCGAGAAGATAGGTATTGCTGTACCTGCACCTTTCCAATCGGCGTTCCAGTTGGCGAAGCGCAGACCGTCTACCACTACCTGAGTATTGGGATTAGGAGTTACGATGCCGTATGAACGGTTGTCGGAACTTTCCCACTTTACAGGTTCGAAAGTCTTTTTGTCGAGCACAACGAACTTGTAATCAAAAGGTACTTTGAGGTCTGCTAACGGTATGTTGGCTTCCCAGATAGGATAGTTGGCATCATTCATGCGCACAGCCTGATGCGGATCCCAGTTGCCGAGAGCCTTGCCTTCGCCTGCCATAGCCAATATCTGTCCCGGCTCGATGAGCGGAGCGGAAACACGGATATTCAGAGTGCCGGGACGCGACAGCAGCGGCTGGTCGCGGTGAGGACGGCGAAGCATAGCGTCGGTGAAAGCCGATGAATAGAACGGCTTATCCTGAGGCATGTCCTGCCATGCATCGTAAATTTCGGCTTCCGACAGATTTGCCCCTGCACGGAAATGATGAGGTTCTCCCCACTCGAAACGCCAGGCACGGTCGGGAGCCTTAACTATAAACCAATAGTTGAAGTTGCGTGGCTCGCCGGGCAGGTCAAGCTCAAAACGCCACATATCGGGTGCTATCAGCGACATCTGGCGGGCTTCGCGGGCATCACCATTGCCAAGTTCGTCGAGGTCACCGCATATATACAGCTCCTCGCCCCACATGGTGTGATAGTTGAGATTAAAGGTTATCTTCATGTCTTAGACTTTTTATATTTTCTGTAAAATTCAGGTCAACGGAGCACTTATCCTTATGTCGCTTGTAGCGTGACAATCATAAGCACTTATAAAGATAACAATATTTTTTTGCAGCGGTTTTTGCAGGGAGGGGTTTTTATCCGAGTAATCCGAATTATCCGAGTTGTCAGAGCTATCCGAGTTATCGGAGTAATCAGAGTTATCGGAGCTATCGGAGTAATCGGATTTCTCCGACCATTCCGACAGCTCCGATAACTCTGATTCCTCCGATAACTCGGATAATTCTGATTTCTCCGATAATTCCGATAATTCGGATTCCTCCGATAACTCGGAGAAATCTGATAACTCCGATTACCCGCAGCGCGACAAGCCGCAGTTCTTGCAGATAAGGCAGCCTTCCTGATAGACTAAGCTTTCAGAGCCGCAGTGCGGACACTTCTCGCCCTTGGCATCCGTGCCGTTGGGAATGTATTTCTTCAGAGCTCGTTCAACACCGTTTTTCCATGTGTTGATGCTGTTCGAGTCGAGGTCGAGACCGCTGACCAGTTTCAGTACCTGGTCGATAGGCATACCGTAGCGCAGCACACCGGAAATCAGTTTGGCGTAGTTCCAGAACTCGGGATTGAATTTCTCGCTCAGACCCTCGATAGTGGTCTTATAGCCGCGTTTGTTGATAAACTGGAAGTCGTAGCGCTTGCGGCCTTCGGAGTCGATAGTCTTGATGATTTTGCCGTGATTGACACTCTTAGGACAGAATATACCATCTTCGTCATCAGCAAGACCTGTGAATATCTCGTATGGCTTGCCGTCGACCAAGCCGACAAAAGCAATCCATTTCTCCTTGTTATTCTGAAAGCGTACCACATCAGCTTCAAGTTCGATAGGGCGTTTGGCCACATGATGTGGGGCAGCAATGATAGAAGGCTGTTCCTTCTTATTCTTGCCTACGGCTTCGAGCACGTTGTTGCGCGAACCATCGCGATAGACTGTACAGCCCTTGCAACCGGCCTTCCAAGCTTCGACATAAAGTTCACCGACAAGCTGTTCGCTGACATCGTTAGGCAGATTGATGGTAACGCTGATACTATGGTCAACCCACTGCTGCACGGCTCCCTGCATACGCACCTTCTCCAGCCAGTCCACATCGTTTGAGGTAGCTTTGTGGTAAGGCGAACGGGCTACGAGTTCGTCGAGTTCCTCGGCGCTCATATTCTTGCGCGGTTCGATACCCTGTGCGCGCATCCACTCAAGGAACTTATGATGGTAGACAATATACTCTTCAAAAGCATCGCCTACATCATCAATAAAATCTATCGTCACGTTAGGGTCGGTGGGGTTGACTTTGCGACGGCGTTTATAGACGGGCATAAACACCGGTTCGATACCTGAAGTGGTCTGAGTCATGATTGAGGTAGTACCCGTAGGGGCTATCGTCAGACAGGCGATGTTACGGCGTCCGTTAGCCACCATGTCGGCATACAGTTCCGGGTCAGCCTCACGCAGACGGCCGATAAACGGATTGTCTTTTTCGCGTTCGGCATCGTAGATTTCGAAAGCACCGCGTTCTTTAGCCATTTGCACTGAAGCACGGTAATAGGCTAATGCTAACTGACGGTGTACCTCGGTTGAGAAAGCAGTGGCTTCTGGAGTGCCGTAGCGCAGACCTAAAGCTGCTAACATATCACCTTCGCCGGTAGTACCGCAGCCCGTGCGACGTCCTTGCAGGGTTTTAGCCCTTATCTTACGCCACAGATTAAGTTCGGTCTGCTTCACCTCAGGTGTTTCGGGGTCTGTTTCTATTTTAGCGATGATAGAATCGATTTTCTCCATCTCAAGGTCGATTATATCGTCCATGATACGCTGAGCCTTACCGACATGTTCGCGGAAGAGATCGAAGTCGAATTCAGCTTGTGGTGTAAACGGATTTTTGACGTAACCGTAGAGATTTATAGCTACAAGGCGACAACTATCGTATGGACACAGCGGAATCTCACCACAGGGATTAGTCGAGATGGTACGGAAACCGAGGTCGGCATAACAGTCAGGTACTGACTGCCTTATGATTGTATCCCAAAACAGCACACCGGGTTCGGCACTTTTCCATGCGTTATGTACAATCTTGTTCCAGAGCTGCGAAGCGTCGACAGCCTTTGTCATCTTAGGTGTTTCCGAATCTATAGGAAACTTCTGAGTGTAAGGTTGCCCCGATATGGCTGCACGCATGAAGTCGTCGTCAATACGTACCGACACGTTGGCACCTGTTACCTTGCCTTCGGTCATCTTGGCGTCAATGAAGCTTTCGGAGTCAGGGTGCTTGATGCTGACACTGAGCATCAGAGCACCGCGTCGGCCGTCCTGTGCCACTTCGCGTGTGGAGTTGCTGTAACGTTCCATGAACGGTACCAAGCCGGTCGAGGTAAGAGCTGAATTTTTGACCGGACTTCCTTTGGGACGTATGTGCGAAAGGTCATGACCTACGCCGCCGCGCCGTTTCATAAGCTGCACCTGTTCCTCGTCGATTTTGATGATACCTCCGTAGGAATCAGGTTGTCCGTCGAGACCGATTACAAAACAGTTGGAGAGAGAACCCACCTGATTTGTGTTGCCGATGCCGGCCATCGGGCTGCCCTGCGGCACGATATAACGGAAACCTTGCAGAAGGTTGAATACCTCCTCTTCTGACATAGGGTTGGGATAAAGGGCCTCGATACGGGCTATTTCGGACGCTATGCGGTGGTGCATATCGTCGGGAGTACGCTCGTAAAGGTTGCCAAACGAATCTTTGAGGGCATATTTCGTAGCCCATACACGCGCTGCTAACTCGTCACCTTTGAAGTATTCGAGTGTGGCTGCGTAAGCATCGTCATAAGTGTAGGTGGAACGTTTCATCAGTTGTAGGAGTAAAAAAAGCGACTGCAAATTTCGGAAAAAATCCTCACCCCGACAATACCCGCGTTCACCTCCGCCACTCTTCCCTCATCCCCTGACCTCATACATCACCGCCGCCGAACAGTCATCGAAAGCCAATAACCCTTTGCCACATAGAGCTCTGACCCACTTAGCAAACCGACTTTCGTCATACACTCCTTTACGTAACTTCTCAATAACGTCACGTTCAAAATTTATACCGAACAGTGCCGAAGCCCGTTTCAGGATATTACCGTTCTTTGAATTTGCCGCACTCGCTTCTCTTAACTCGCTCCTATAAGTCTCCGACTTTGATAACTCGTACATCATCAATACATAATGTGCAAAGGCATCGCTTGTTACAAACACGAACGAAGTTGAAGTCATCGCAAAATCACCGCTTCTGAATCCCGCCGGGTTCAGTTCGTCTTTACAGTTGATGAGATAGGGCGGACGGTCAAAATCTGCAAGCGCAGTGAATGAATGGCGCAGTTCTTTTGTATCGTAGTCGTAATGAAACACCACACTGTCTCCGTAGGCTATCCAATAACAGATACTGTTAGTAGGCTGATACCATACTGCTGCTAAGGTGGCAAAAGAACCCTCGTCATAGAATTTATCGAGTTCCATTCCTCCCAAGCGTTTTGCTGATTCCTCTGCCCGGTTATAGTAATTTTCCCATATAGAACCTATCCAATTATCAAGTCCCTCAGCTGAACCGATAGGAGATGTTGGGAGATGTTTGAGCAGATAGTGTGACCAGCGGTCGGCAAACAATCCTCCGCCTCCGGCGCCATCAGAGACGGCTATCACGTTTTTGCGGGCTATCACTGCATCTTCGTTCAGAGCACTCTTCTCACCCTTACTGATACTTACACATTTTGTCTTAATCATTTCTTGCACTGCTGATATTGGTAGGTGTCCCTATGTCCATAAGTTTAATAAGAGTTGACATATCGGCATTTACTGCCATGGCCGAGTGGCGTACAGATGGGTCGGTATCCTTTATCTTACATATTTCTTCGTTGTAGCGCAGCGGCAACAGACTCGAAAAGTCGAACAGGTCGGAGGCATATCGGTCATCGGCAAGTTCATTTTTGTCTTTGGGGAAAGTCAGTGTAGCGTCAGTATCGGGAGTGATGTGTATATTGAACAGCAATACATTTCCGTCATTGGTAAACATTGACTTCAGTTCGTTGGCCATTTGCTGTACCTCTTTCTTCGATGCACCGTTATACTCACCGTCGGTTATGTGTATCACTGTCGGCGGATAGCAGTCTTTGTCATGGTGTGTTTCCAGCCATTTCTCAAGCAATCGTTTGGCATGTGCGAAAGCCTCATGAAACCGTGTCCACGAACCGCTGTGGTCAGCTTCAATCCATTGCACTTTTTCAACTTCTTTTACTATCATACCTTTACGGGTCTTTTTCTCCTCGCGTACAATACTACGTTTGAACGGATTGTCGCGTAGTTCTTCTGGAGAAACAAAATCACGTCCTGCCAGATTACCCTTCCATGCACTGTATGATGTTTCACCATAACCGATTACGGCAATATCGTAATAATGTCTTACTTCATTACCCTTAATGCAGCGCATTACAAGCTCGTTAATCTGTCGGTTTACAATTCGTGCTACAGCTTCCGACATTGTCATTTCTTCACCGTAAAGTGTGGTGGTGCTCGACATACTTACTGAGTGGTCAAGCAAGAAAATAAATGCTGTCGGTGTGGCACGGGTTATCTGAGCTGTGTATGGCGTTTTGCTCTGCATTCGTTGTCCTGCCACAGGAATCTGAAGTCCGAAATTACCGATATTCAGAATCTTGTCGAGAGGTATGAAATTTTTTACCAATACTTCAGCCTGATAATACTGCTGTTCGTCGGCATCAAGGTCAAAATGCTTACGGGCTTTTACTGAAGTGAAGTGTATCTTTTTGAAGTCATCAAACGTACCGCCTACATTTGCACCGTTACGTGTGGCGTTACGGTCGGCAAATTTCGTATCGTTTTCGTAAATCACCTCCGGATCTATCTCCAACACCACCGGGTTTGTGATGCGTCCTTCATTCATGGCTACATACATCATCGGGTGCTCGGTAGTGAAACTAAGTCTCACATAGTGTTGCAGTCCGTCGCGACTGTCAAGATTACGCGACAGAGTACCGCCTCCCGGCTTAGGAATACTGATATTCCGGCTTTCGCAGTCAGCCCACGAATACAGACCGCCATGTTCTATAATTGATTTCAGATTTTCACGGTCGGTGAAATGATAAAGCCGCTTGATACCGTGAAAATCCACGAGTTCTTTAAACGAGAGATAATTGAGTCGTTTTGCCATAATTTTAGTTTTTGATATTATCGTAGGGATACAATCCTTCAGCGTATGCCTTGATAAGATAAGCGTGCGAAAGCGGTTTTGAGTCGCTGTCAACGTCACAGCAGGTATTATAGTCAAGCAGCACAATAGTCTTTTCTTCCGACGCCTTTCTAAGCCGGTCTATTATATATGCCACTTTATTCTCCAATACCCACTTGAAAGTCGGAATGTAAATCAGCCTTTTAGCCTCTACATAATCTAATATCTCACTGCCCTTCACACCTTTCCTGTGTCCCAACACTCTGCCGTGACTGCGTACAGTCCGCTTTATATTCCGCATAGTATTATTCTGAAACATCCCTATATCTATATCCTCATTCTCAAACACCTTCAATCCCTGCCATATCCCTTCCACACACTCCGCTGTCACTCCCTCACTGAACGGTACCGGAATTCCCCCATGCGGATAGAATGGACTCAGCTTCACCAGCCCATCCTTCGCCTGACTCGTCACATCAGCAATAACCGCTCCCGGATACTGCTTCAGAATGTTATCAATCTTGCGTCGCTTAGATTCAATGATAATCATAATATTAAACTCTGTTTACTTGACAGTTAGTTGGGAAAGCAGCCTTACCTATACTTGTTATTGAATTTGGTATTAGAATACTTTGGAGAGAGGAACATCCATAGAAAGCTTTATCTTTTATTATATTTATTGAAGAGGGTATTGTGATATTTTTTAAATTTTCACATTTGTAAAAAGCACTATCACCTATAATAGTTATTGATGGGGGTAGGACAACATTATTTAGAGATTCGCATAAGCAAAATGCTTCGTTACTTATTTCTGTTATTGAATTTGGTATTAGAATACTTTGGAGAGAGGAACATCCATAGAAAGCACTATTACCAATTTTATTTATAGAAGAAGGTAAAGTGATGTTTTGTAACTTGCTACAATAAATAAACGCTTCGTTACCAATCGTAGTTATTGATTTAGATAATTTTATATAACTTAGGGAATCACATTCTCCAAAAGCACTATTGCCAATTATGATTACTGATGTTGGAATTACAAGACTTAGTAAACTACCTTGTCCCCAAAAAGCATTATCGCATATTATTTCTGTTCCTGATTTAACAGTATAATAAGTTAGACGACCCTTACATGTCAATAGGCGTTTACCATCTTTACTATAAATAACTCCAAATTCATCTTTTACTCCATTTGCTATTTCATTGTTGTTAGTTTTCGTTTCTTTTCTCTTTATATTTATAATGGGTGATGATATTTTTTCTTCATCTCTAATTAACTCACACAGCTCTGGAAAGGCATTTTTACCGATTGCTTCCACCGATGAAGGTATATTTATACTCTGTAATGCACCACACCACCCAAAGGCTTCATCGCCTATGGTCTTAACTGAGGTGGGAATATTGATGCTTTGTAATGCTTCGCAGTTGTAAAAAGCTGACGCATCGATAGTGACTACTGATGAAGGGATATTGACATGTGAGTCTGTATTTAAACAGGAAATAAGTCTTCCGTTATTAGAAATTAAAAGATTATCTATAATTCTAAAATGCTTATTATATGATAAATTAATTTTTAATTTTCGCTTAGGGACTCCTAAGTATAAATGTTCGTCATCTAATAAAAATAATCTCCGCGTAAATATTATAAATGGATTTTTACCGATAGCTTTCACCGATGAAGGGATACTTATACTATGCAATATTAAACAGTTACTGAAAGCATAGTCACCGATAGCAGTTACCGATAAAGGAATATTAATGCTCTGTAATGCTTCGCAGCCGCTGAAAGCATAGTTACCGATAGCAGTTACTGATGAAGGGATATTGACATGTGAGTCTGTATTTAAACAGGAAATAAGTCTTCCGTTATTAGAAATTAGAAGATTATCTATAATTCTAAAATGTCTGTTATCTGACAGATTAAGGTGTAAGCTAGCACAGTCTATGAACGGATTATCACCGATGGTGGTTACCGATGAGGGAATATTTATACTCAATGCTGGACACCATCTGAAAGCTTCGTTACCGATAGCAGTCACCGAAGAAGGAATGCTTATGTTCTGTATAGCCTTACACCAGCTGAACGCATAGTCACCAATAGCTTTTGTACCAGCTTTTATAGTATATTCAGTTAAATTCTCATTTTTACATTTCAGTAATCGTTTACCATCTTTGCTGTAAACGACACCGTATTCATCTTCAACACCATTAGCTATATCTTCGTCTGTGACAACAGTAGATAACTTCTCGGTTTGTTTCGGTTTAGGAGTCATGAAGAGCCGGAACGAAACCAAATCAAGGGACTTTTTCGCTAAAGCGATATAGAAAGCGCCTAAGAGGATGGTGAGATCAGGGTTGGTGGTGAGGAGAGAAATTGATTGTATTAGGCTGGAGTTAGCTGGGTTGCGGAAGTCGGATTCGGAAAGCAGGAGGGTATCGGCAGAGGCGGATTTTTTGAGGGTAGGATTGAGGGAAAGGGCTTTCAGGGACAGGGCGATGACGGCGACGGAGAAATCGTCGATGTGTTCGTTGAAGTCGGTGTCGGTGCGAAGAGGGTGACGGTAGTCAGGACTGCCGGCTTCGCGTGCTTTTTCGCCTTGCATGGAGGGTACGAACATACCGTCGTAGTCAACGAGGACAGGTGTGCCATCTTCGCGCACAAGGATGTTGTCAGGTTTGAGGTCGCCGTGAGCGAACGGCTGTGCGAGCAGCCACGCTGCCATACGGTTGAAACGGTAACTCAGCATCGACAGGGCATCGGTGTCGCTGAGGTGACGGTTGACGTAGGCATCGAGAGGCTCGCCTTCCACCCACTCCATGACAACGACGGGAAATTCCTCACGGTCACACTGTGTGGTATCGACAAACAGTTCATTGTCGAGCCAGCGCATCGGCACCATATATGCCGAAGAAACACTCTCCAGTTCCTCGGTAATTTTACGGTAACTCTCGGCACGTCCTTTCTGCGGACGCGTGAAGCACTTAACGGCGTAAAGCTTACCCGTCTTCTCATCGCGCATCTTAAACACGACAGCAAAATTACCGCTCGACATCACCGGCTCACCGCGACTGTCAAGCACCGGCCGCAGCGAAATCAGTTCGCCGAAATTATCCTCAGGCGACATAATCGCCTCCCTGTATTCCGAAATCAAAGGATAGTCTTCCATATTATTCTAATTCATAGCGCTTAGTCAGTACAAATGTACACATAATCCTTCTTATCACAAAAATATATTAGGTATTTAGTCTTGTATATACTCATACGCACGGATTTGAAATGGTAATATGATTCAGCGAAGAAAAGATTATTCAAAAAGCCTCCTTCAAAAGAAGCCAGTAAACTGACCCAATAAATGACCCAATAAGTGACCTAATAAATGACCCAATAAATACTCTTAAAGAGATAGAACGGGAGATTTATTTTGCTATAAAGCAATATCCCGGTGTACGTAAAGTTTCGCTTATTCCTATGGTGGGAAAAAGCGAGGCTACAGTGAAAAGAGCTCTGAAACAATTAAGTAAGAATAATCTGATTGAAT
>CAMWVA010000107.1 GCA_947177575.1 uncultured Porphyromonadaceae bacterium
CCCGCCGGCCATCTCACGCGCCACAGCGCCCCACACAATCAGCGCCCGGCAGGGCTGGTCCATAGGGGCAAACCCCTCAATATCGTATGCCTTGCCGGTACCCCCGCCGGCACCACGAAAGGCCACCTCGCGGATACGGCCTATCTCAAGCATAGTGTTCGGCGCTGTATGTGCATCAACTACATACAGGTGGTTATCGCCTTTATTGGCATGGCGAAGCAGACGGTCGGGGGTCAGTTCCCTTTCTATGAGTTTAGGGTCGATGGGGTCGATTATCTTATCCATAGGTCTCTGTCATGTCGGCCCGGGCGGTTAGTCTGCCCGTATGGCCACACTGTGAACAGTCGCAAAATTAATAATAATCATTGAGGTCTGCAAATGCTTTTATATCAAGTAGGCTTTCAGGCAGTCGACTGACATATCCGGACCGTCTTCCGCAGACGTATCAGCACCGCACGGCGTTCGTCAGCTCTGAGACCCAAAAGCTATACCGAAATAACTGTTGCCGATGATTAATCTTTAAGACAGGCAAGCGGAATTACTTTTACTCCGTCCGGACGGGTATAGGCTATAAGTCCTCCAGTTATCACAAGAAGTAAATCCGGTTCTCGTAGTTTTATCTGTTCTTCTTTTTGATTATGCTTTCTAACAAGATCTCGTATCTCCATTAAATGCATAGCACCTTCCTCAATTTCTGAGCTTCCAAGTTTGAATTCAATAAGAGCATATCGTCCATCATCAAGATGTAATACCGCGTCTGCTTCTAAGTCATATCGATCATGATAATATGATATTTCACCATATAAAGATTGAGTATAAGCTTTTAAATCCCGGATTGCCATACATTCAAAAATAAACCCGAAAGTTTTAAGATCCATTTCCAGACTCTGTGGAGATAAACCCAAAGACGCAACTGCTATAGACGGATCAACCAAGCCTCTCTTAGGGCTTCTTCTAATCACAGTGGCTGATCTGACAGCCGGAGACCATGCTGGAATATCCTGAATTACAAATAATCGTATTAAGGCCTTAACATAATCATCGAAAGTACGGTCCGAACAACCTTCATTAAGAGCATTTACATCTTTTACAAGATTAGAACGTTTTGCTAAAGTTGACAGATTCCTTGAATATGTACGGATAATAGCTCTTGCTAAAGATGCATCCCGTCTGATTCCATCTATATTTATGAGATCTGATTCCACTACACCTGCAAGATAATCCTTTGCTATTCTTAAAGCTTCAACTGAATTACCTAATTTTAATGATGCAGGCCAGCCACCACGACAAGCAGAGCGAATAAGGTCATTTATTCCCATATCTGACACAACACCATCGATTTCTATGTCAGGATTATCAAACAGCTCCTTTAAAGATATTTCACCTGAGGATTCACCGGATTCATAGAGACTCATAGGATACATCTTCATTCTAGAAATACGCCCTGTACCACTATGTAGTATAAGTTTATCATTAACTGAGTTACTACCTGTCAATATAAACTGTCCCGGTATTCCACCACGCTCATCAACCAGTGTACGAACTGCATCCCAAAGCATAGGAGCATCCTGCCATTCATCTATAAGACGTGGTGTAGCACCTTTAAGTAAATTAGAAGGTTTTGTTTTAGCAGTAACGAGATATGCCTCTCTCATATCTGGATTCTGTAACTTCAGAATACTTTTTGCTTGCTGTTCTGCAGTGGTCGTTTTTCCACACCATTTAGGACCTTCAATGAGGACAGCTCCCATGTAGCTCAGTCTACTTCTGAGTTCTATATCGGCAATACGCGGTAAATACTTCATTTTAATTTATTTAATTTCTACAAAAATAGTCTAAATTTATAATTTTACCAAACTGTTTCGCTTTTTTGAGGTAAATCGTTTCGCTTTTTTGAGGTAAATCATTTCGCTTTTTTGAGGTAAATCGTTTAATAAAGTTAAAACCGACGTATCAAGTAGGCTTTCAGGCAGTCGACTGACATACCCGGACCGCCTTCCGCAGACGCATTAGCACCGCACGGCGTTCGTCAGCTCTGAGACCTAAGAACCATATTGAAACAATAGCTGACAGTACTGAAGCTATTCCTGTAATTATTGTTACTAAGTAATTATCTTCTGTATACGTCAATAGTAGCACCGGTAATGGTAAAGCGCATAGTGTGACAACGGCCACAGGCTGCAATACATACCGTAAATAATTTTCTATTGACAAACCTGCCATAGAGCGCAGAAACCATAGCCGTGCACAAAGACATAATATACTTATTATTATAGCTATTACGTACACTACCCATGGTGCCGTACCGTAACGCAGAGCAAGATAACTGAGTGGAAAATTAAGCAACATCAGGCCTCCGACTACTATCTGATAATTGCGTATACGTCCTGTAGCTACCTGTAATGTTATCAGTGTCGAGGACAGAACATCTATCTGACAACCGATAAGTGTCAGTCTCACGAAGGTCACAGTCCATTCCGGATATTCCCCAAGCCACAGATGCAGTATCGTCGGAGTAATAAGCAACAAAGGTAATACCACTACAAAAGTAAGACAATATCCTAAACGTGCGCCTTGCTCTACTAAGGCGAGAGTCCTGAGTGTATCTCCGGCAGCGTATAATTTTGTTATCTGCGGACGTAAGGCTGTCATAAAATTATCGCTGAAGGCAGAGGCAGTTATACCTACCGACATGGCTATAGCCCGTGCAGCGTTAACAACAGGCCCGTAAAAAAGATTAAGCAGTGTATTACCTCCTTGATCACGCAACAGTGCTGCAGTACTACCGATACTATTCCATCCGGCAAAAGCACTCATATCCCGGAAGTTACCTCCTTTGAAACAAGGCATCACACGACTCTCGCTGAAACATCGAAGACTATAACAGATATAGAAGCCATTGACTCCTACAGATATGCCAGCCATTATCCAGCTGTATATCTCCAGCCTATAGGAATCCTCAGCATACAGAAGAAGTCCTACCCCAACAAGACGTGTGAGTGTTTCTCCTATTCCGACCATAGCAACTATATGCAGACGTTCGTGAGCTACCACAAGAGCTATATAGGGAGCACTTAATAGCATAGCCACGAATGATACTATTCCGCTCTGTAACACTATAATCGCAGCTGATTCTCGTCCTTCAGGTATTACAAGACGGTGAGTCACAAACCATATTCCTGCTGTCTCCGCGATAACACATATTGCGACTGCCATTATTATCTGTACACCTGCCGATGTAGCAATAATTTTACGTATTTCTTCGGTATCCCTTCGCCCAAGTGCACATGTCACAAAACGTCCTATTGACCCGGACAGTGAGCCGGATAATATCCACAGCATTGCCACCGTACCGCCTATAACGCTATATATTCCATAATCATCGACTCCCAAAGCCTGTAACACCAGACGCGATGTATAAAGCGACAGCATCATCACTACCAGCTGTCGAAAATATAAATACAATGTGTTACGAGCTATCCTCCGGTTATAAACTTTAGTATTATCAGCCATATAAAGGCAATAATTAAAAATCAGCTAAAACAATACATATAATATCAGAACCACTTTTCCATTTAATCAGTCTTCTGTTTTGATTTAGGTGAAATAAATACTTGTAGAAAAAGTCCTACTAAAGACACAGCTCCCACAGAAAATACCATATAAGCAATTCCTTCATGACCGGTAAAAACAAATAATGTCGCCAAACCAAGCATTATTAAAGCGAGACCAAAACCCATAAGTTGTCCTCTCCTAAGATACTCTAACTTATCAAAAGCAATCTTTTTATTTGTCTCCCTTATCTCCTTTCTTTCCAAAAATCTGTTTTCCTGTTCTTTTTCTGCCATTCTCATTATTCTTTCCGCTCCATTAGGAATAACATCGTTATAGCCTTTTAAAAGATCTGGATGAGGAATGGGACCGGTTGAAATTTCTGTTTTACTGGCTGAAAACACAATTTGCTGAACATTACCGACATCTGAATCACCAGTATAACTGATATTGTCTAAATCAGGTATCTGAGAAGTATTATCTATTGAAGGACTAACCGGATTCAAATCCTCAATATTATGACCTGTGGAATTCATAGGCAGTTGAAATATAAGAACCTATCTGTTTCCAGTCATCAGCCATATTTTTAGAATCAGATTCCTGAGGCATATCTATTGTGTCTATCTGAATAAGCGAAGGATAAAATATACTCGCTACACCAATAAAATAACTGTGCCTCATGACTCTTTTAATCAAAGTTTTCATATCTTGGATTTATTAATGTAATAACTAAATGCTCAAATTATTTTAAACATTCAATACCTATTTCTTTAATTTTTCATTTGCAAAATTAAAGATTTTTTTATCATAATATATTGTAGACTGTAATTTTATAATTTGTTAACTATTTTAACATATCTATTTTTACAATTATATGAATCCGTCGGTCCGAAGCAGCTTGTAAAAGCACTTCAGACCGACGGAGGAAAATATCTTAATTCAATAGTTATCAGCTGCCGAGAGGCATAAAGTTTGACAACGGATTACCCGGTTTTGCCGCTTCCATAAGTTTCTGCGAGAATGAGAATGAGGCGGCGTCCGTATCCGTAACTACCGACAGGAGAGCCGGGCCATCGACAGCAAGCCATGTTTTCATAGCCTCTTCAAGCTGCGCAGGGTCATCCACAGTCTGTGCGTGCATACCGGCTGAACGTGCTAAAGCACCGAAGTCAGGATTGACAAGGTTGGTTTCGCTTGGTTTAAGTCCGGCAAGTTCCATCTCCCACTTCACGAAAGCCAACGAACGGTTATCAGCTACTAACAGTTTAACAGGTAACTGATACTGTATTATAGTAAGCAGTTCGCCTAAAAGCATAGTGAAACCACCGTCACCGCAGACAGCTATTACCTGACGGTCGGGGGCGGCACACTTGGCACCGATAGCCATCGGCATAGCGTTGGCCATTGAACCGTGCATAAACGAACCGAGCATCACACGTCCTTCACCGGCAGTTAGATAGTGAGCGGTCCACAGATTGTTCATACCGGTGTCAACAGTAAAGACAGCATTCTTATCAGCTAATTTATCAAGCAGACTTATCATATATTCAGGACGTATAGCGCCTTTTGTACCCGGATTGTCCACAGGTTTCTGATATTCTGCAAGAATACTCTTATAGTCATTCAAAGTCTTGTCAAGAAAAGTACGGTCACTCTTGGCTTCTACTTTCGGTAAAAGCTGTGCAAAGAAGAGACCGGCATCGGCATGTACAGCCACATCGACTTTTGTCTTGCGTCCAAGACGTTCGGCTCGGATATCTACCTGTATTATCTTCTTATCGGTTGGGAAGAAGCCCGGATACGGGAAATTCATACCTACAAGCAGCAGAACATCAGCATTGGCGACAGCATCTTCCGCAGCCCACATACCGAGGTAAGCCATGTGACCCACATAGTTAGGATTATCACCCATCAGCTCAAGCTGACTCTTATAGGTAGTTACTACCGGAGCATTGACTTTATCGGCAAACTGTGCTAACAAAGCAGAACAATGCTTCGCACCTGATCCTGCGAATATAGCCACTGTCTTAGCTGCGTTTATAAGTTTGGCAGCTTCCTCTATTCTATCTGGGGCCGGCTCTGGCAGACGTTGTGTCTCAAGCAGTGCCGTCGATGCATACGAAGGAACAGCCGGTAACGTAGTAATATCGCTCGGTAAACCCATTATACCTACACCCCCTTTACCTATAGCTTCCTGCATAGCCGCCTGAAGCAGATGCGGTACCTGTGTTGGTGTAGTAGCCATTTCGTTATAGACATTACAGTTTGAGAATAGCAATGTAGGGTTAGTTTCCTGGAAATATTCTGTACCGAACACTCCCGTCGCGCATGTTGAAGCTATAGCTAACACAGGTGCATTTGACCGCTGTGCATCATAGAGACCGTTAATCAGATGAACGTGACCCGGTCCGCTGCTACCTGCACAGGCAGCGAGGTGACCGGTAAGCTGAGCCTCGGCACTGGCGGCGAAAGCACCCGATTCCTCATGGCGCATGTGAATAAACTTAACTCTGCCGTCTTTTGATATTGCCTCTGTAAGTGCGTTGAGACTGTCGCCTGTAATGGCGTAAAGATGCTTTATACCTGCATCGGCCATGATGTCTACTACCTGTTCGGCGACGGTCATAGCCTGCTGATTCTGCTGTTGTGCTTTTTCCATAGTGTCGTGTAATTATCCGAGCCTCATAGCTCTCTTTTATAACATTTAATCAGCACTTATAGTTGTCTGACCTATAACCGCCAGGTATAGCTATAATAACATAAAAAGCTCTGTGGCACAGAGCTTTTTACATCAAATGATAATTTTATTTATTATTTAAAGGCATCGTTAGGACCGCTTATAAAAAGATAACAGCCACCGTCGCCTGAATAGGAAAGACCTATCTCTATTTTACATTCATTGTTAATTATAGTTATACACGAGTAGCTTGGTCTTCCGTTTTCTATAAAATCCTGTGCAGTCTCAGCATTTTCAGCATCCTTTTTAAAAAGATCAGCTACCTTATCAACCAACTTCGCATTGTTATTGACAGTAAATCCACGAAAATATTTCTTCTTGGATTTCGATATATGTATCGAAACACTCTTATCTGAATTATATGAGCCGTCAAACAGTTTCTCAACATTCAGATTAGGGGCCTTAGCCATTGCTATAACACTGATAAAGAAACTCAGTATGAGGATAATGTATCTTTTCATTCTGTTCCGGAGGTTAAATTCATAATATACATTTGTTTAATTTCGTCTTCTCTCTCTTTTGCCTTAGCCATTGCCATCAGAGCCTCAGCTTTCTTTAACGATTCGTTTACGGCTTTCTCCGAAGCAGCAGGGCTTAGTCTCTTGCCTCCTTCATAAGCAATCATTATTGCTTCGGAAGAAGAGTCCGCCGTTTGGGCTATACCGATAGCAGTCTCATGAGAATCCGCTTTCTGGACCTGTGTTCCTATAATTATTGAGAAAGTAAGTAAAAGACCTAAAGAAGCTGCGGTACCGATTGCCCAACGACTCCACCGGAATCTCGTTTTCTTTCGCACCTTCTTTTTTCTGAACACTATTCCTTCTGCTATCATCGCTTCTCTTGCTTCCTCTATAACAGGAGAAGTATACGACGACTTCCCGAGAATATACTGCAATTCTGTTTCTTCAAAAACTGAAAGCTGACAATCCATATACATACGGCACAGCTCCTCGGTTTCCTGCAAGCTAAGTATGGTATCTTTGTCTTTCATCTGTTCAGTTTATGATAATTTTCACGTAATTTTTTTCTGGCCCGACTCATATTCATTCGGACTGCCTCCGTAGACATATTGAGTGCTGAAGCTATGTCTTCATACTCCATACCCTCATCAACTGCAAAAGTATAAATTTTTTGTTGAATATCAGTCAGACCTGTTGAAAGTAATGATTTCAGTCTGTCAACATCCTCAGAGAAATCCGGCTGTACCGTCATATCGTTTGTGTCGGAGTCACTGATCGGAACTGTCTGTGGTTTCCGAAGCCTGTCGATGCATATATTCCGCAAAACTGTAAATAGTTTGTTCCTTGCCTCATCATCCGATTCAAGGGGCCCGCTCTTCCATAATCTGAAAAACGTGTCCTGCAGTGCATCCTTGGCTTCCTCATCGTTCTTAAGAAACCTCAGCGCACTCCGATACAGCTTTTCCCGCAGTCGGAAGAATGAATATGTCAGGTTGTCTGTTTTCATACACTTTACATCATAGATACGATTGAAAAGCCAAAACGTAACAACCCCACCCACAAAAATTCACTAACCCCACCCAAAAATCCGAAATCCAGACAATTTATTTTCAGTCTTTAAGACAAGCCAAAGGTATGACATGCACTCCATCCGGACGTGTATACGCTATCGGCCCAGCCGTAATAACCATAAGCAAATCAGGTTCAGATAATAGTATCTGTTTCTCTCTTTTATTGTATTCCTTAACAAGCTTTTTAATCTCAAGCAAATGATTTGCACCTTTCTCTATTTCATCGCTGCCAAGTTTAAATTCCAGCAGTGCGTATCTTCCATCTGAAAGATGCAATACTGCATCCGCTTCAAGATCATACCTATCATGATAATATGATAGTTTGCCACCGAGGGCTTGTGAATAAACCCTTATATCACGCATACACATACACTCAAACAGAAATCCGAAAGTTTTCAAATCTACTTCCAGTTTCTCTGGTGATAAACCAAGTATAGCTATAGGAATAGAAGGATCTGTAAATCCTCTTTTCTTACCTTTTCGTATTGATGTCGCAGATCTCACAGCTGGCGACCATGCGTCTATATCCTGTATTACGAATAGTTTGGTAAGAGCACTTACATAGTCATCAAAAGTATTTTGCGAACAAGTTTCCATTATTGCAACTACATCCTTTACCATGGAAGCTTTCTTGGCCAATGTGGATATGTTGCGTGAGTATGAGCGAAGAATAGCCTCAGCAAGTACAGGATCTCTCTTAATATTATCTAACCTTGAAATATCCTCATTTAACACACCTTCCAAATATATCTGAGCCACACTAAGTTGTGCTATTCGGTCATTTGGAATAAGAGAGGCAGGCCAGCCGCCTCTACAGGCTGCAAAAATAATATCATTCACAGTCATTTTTGAAATTTCACCTCCTAATTCATATTGTTTATCGTTAAAAAGTTGTTTCAACGAGACCTCACCTGTAGACTCTTGTGATTCAAAAAGACTCATCGGCTGCATCCTTATTCGTGCTATTCTACCTGTACCACTATGATGTATTTTCTCCTTGTTCACTGAATTGCTGCCTGTCAGAATAAACTGGCCATTCTTTTGTCGATCATCTACAGCAACCCTAACAGCATCCCATAAAACTGGTGCATCTTGCCATTCATCAATCAATCTCGGAGTTTCTCCCTTCAAGAGATTAGAAGGACGTACTTGTATTGTAGCCATATAGGCTTCTCTCATATCCGGATCTTGCAAACGAATAATACTTTTGGCCTGTTGAGAAGCAGTAGTAGTCTTACCACACCATTTGGGGCCTTCTATAAGAACAGCACCAAAAACATTAAGCCTGTCTTTTAAGATTTTATCTGCTATTCTGGGTAAATATTCCATATTATATTTTTCTACAAAAATAATGATTTTTTCACTTCTCTACAACTTACTGAGAGAATTTGAGGTATTTTATTGAATATTTTTGAGGCATTTCATTGCGTATTTTTGAGGCATTTTACTGAATAATTTTGGGAGGAACATCATAAAACTATCATTCCCCACAAGATACGCACCGCTACCCGGTTCAAAAATTTGTCTCTACTACCTACGGTAAAAGAGTTTCTACTGAAAAGATAAAAGCGTGAGTAAATTACGTAGGAGACATTCAAGAATATTGTGTATTTTAACTCAATTTAACAAAGTAATTAACTTCAAAAACACAAAATAAAACTATTCAAAATAACAAAATAATTTTATAGCACTAAATTAATCGTCAATCCTACAGTTAGTTATAAATTACGGTAAATAGCTTTAATATTACTTCCAGCTGTTTTCTATTGGCATCAGCCAACATGCTTTGCCAAATCCTAAACGTTATACCCATACTATCTTCTTTAGTACACTTCTTAATTAACTTATACTCAAGATATTCACATAGATATTTACATTTTACTCAGTACAGTGAGTAAAAATACTCACTGTACTGAGTAAAATGTAAATATCTGAAATAACCTAAAAACGTATTAATAGTATCTTCTTGTTACCTAATCGTCTAAGAAGGCTCATTGCATTTAGGCTTTTCTAATAATCAAAAGAATAAGTAGTAAAATATAACCGATGCAAATAAAAATCACTATAACTTTATATCATTAACTCTCACAGAAGAAATAATACCTTTGACATTCATCTTCTGAATCTTAAACTGCAAACTGTTACGGTAGTTAGTTTATCTTTCGGTATTTCTTTGCTTTACTGTACTAAAACAGAAGCTACTTTCTTTATATACCATAATTTATTATATAATTATAACATATTATATAATTAATATTATAAAGTGTTCAGAAGATTATAATTTATTAATTAATAGTTATCTAATGGCTTCAATAAAAGTAAAATTTCGTCCCTCAGCCATTGCTGATAAAGAAGGCACAATTTATTATCAGATTCTCCATGACAGAAAACCACGACAACTTCTGACGAAGTATAAAATTTTTCCATCAGAATGGAACGAGAAACGCTCTATAGTGATTACAACAGAGGAAAATGAACGCAGAGCATTTATTATATCAATTCGGGAATTTATCCGCTGGGACATAGAGCGTTTGACAAAAATCCATCGTAAACTTGATGCCACTGGTTTGGCATACACAGCCGACGATATTATTGATGAGTTTAATCGATGCCGACATGACTACTCACTCTTTAATTTTATGGAAAGCATCATTATAAAACTCAAACGAAACGGTAAAGTCAGAACTTCCGAGACCTATAAATCTACCCTAAACAGTTTCAAAGCATTTAGACAAGGTGAGGATATTATGCTTGATTGTCTTACGTCGAAAATAATGGAAGATTATGAAGCATGGCAGCATGAACGAGGACTTACTCCTAATACTATCTCATTCTATACCCGTATTCTACGGGCTACTTATAACCGTGCCGTAGATGATGGAATTATCGAAAATCATAATCCTTTCAGACACGTTTATACAGGAGTAGATAAAACTGTTAAACGAGCTCTACCTTTACATGTTATAAAAAGAATAAAAAGTCTTGATCTATCGCTAAACCCTGTCTTAGACTTTGCCCGTGATATGTTCATAATGAGTTTTTATTTGCGAGGTATGAGTTTTATAGATATGGCCTTTTTGAAAAAGACAGACCTCAAAAATGCCTATGTAACATATCGCCGTCGTAAGACAGGACAACAGCTAACTATCGAATGGACCAAAGAAATGCAACTTATTCTTGATAAATATCCAAAAAATCAAAGTGACTATTTACTCCCCATCATCTGTAAACCCAGTACTAATGAATGGTATGCTTATCGTAACGTTGGTTATAATATTAACCATAACCTAAAAATAATAGCTAATATGCTTGGTATTACAATACCCCTAACTCTTTACGTCGCTCGACATAGTTGGGCCTCTATAGCTAAAGCAAAAGGTATACCCTTATCTGTAATAAGTAAAGGTATGGGACATGATAATGAGACCACAACTCAAATTTATCTCGACAGCATCGACAATTCTACAGTTGACAAAGCCAACAATCTAATAATTAGCAGTCTCTAACGTTTTTTAGAATCCCTCGATTTTCATTTCCATTTGAAAATTGGGGCTTTAATGTTTAGGAACTATCCAAATCTCTTAATAAGAGATACTTAATTAAGTGCAAATGTATGATTAAAAACCGAAACTTCCAAATAATCAAACTAAAAAATTATTTTTCTCTAACGAAAAATATTATAAATATAAGATAATCTTATGAATTGTTTAGCAAAATAGTATAATTA
>CAMWVA010000108.1 GCA_947177575.1 uncultured Porphyromonadaceae bacterium
CAGTTACAACTTGCAAAATTAGCATTTCTCGGAAAAAAAGAAGCTATAAAAAACGCGCTTTTTGAACTTGACACGTTTTTTATAGCTTTTTAACAAGTCTTTGCCTTCTTTGTAACTATAGCTTTAAGCCGGTTTCAGTGTACAGTTAGGTACATTATCCGGTATTTTCGGTGCTTTGACTCCTGAGTTGAGAATTTTGTCAGAAGTCTCGACACGTATGCGGTCATAAAGTCCGGTTTCTATAAATGAGCGTAGCAGTGTGGGCCCTCCTTCTACTATAAGTGATGATATACCGTAGTCGGTCCAGAGTGAACGTATATTGTCAGCCAAGGGACAGTCTGGGTTAAGTAGTATGGGGTCGCGCTGCATTACTGCGGCATCTTTTGGCAGTCTTTCAGACCTGAACAATATGGGACGGGGTGAACAACCAGGCCATAGACGTGTATTAAGAGACGGATTATCGGTGAGGACAGTTTCTGTACCTACCATTATCGCGTCACTCACAGCACGTAGGCGGTGCACATCAAGTGCTGTAACAGGAGTTGAAAACTGCACCGGGTATGATTTGCCATCGTTATCGGTAGCAGCCATATAGCCATCAGCACTCTGAGCCCACTTCAGAGTTATGTGTGGTCGCCCGAGTGTCTGTGCCGTCATGAAACGTGAGTTAAGAGCACGACATTCATCTGCCAACACACCTTCGGTAACTTCTATACCGGCTTCGCGTAACATTCTGACTCCACGACCGCTTACAAGTGGATTAGGGTCGGAGGCTCCTATTACTACTCTTCGCAGATGGTTGTCTATTAAAAGTTTTGCACAGGGTGGAGTCTTACCATAATGTGAGCAAGGCTCAAGGGTAACATAGATAGTGGCTTCAGGCAGTAGATGACGATCAGCCTCGCTAACTGAGGCTACAGCGTTGACTTCAGCGTGACCGGAACCATAACGTCGGTGCCAGCCTTCACCGATGATGCGTCCGTCAGAGGCAGTAATAACAGCGCCGACCATGGGATTGGGAGACACATGGCCGGCGCCGAGACGTGCCAGCTGCAGAGCTCGATACATCATTGCGCTGTCAGTGGCGGTTGCGGACATATTACGTATTTATTTCTTTTTAGATTTCTTAACGGGCTGTTTCTCTTCGAAACCACGCAGACGGAGCAGAGCATGTGCGTCGGGTTCGTGACCCCGGAAGCGTTTGAAGAGCACCATTGCGTCTTCGGTATCACCGCTTTCAAGTATGTTTTTCTTGAACGAAGCTGCGGTCTTGGGGTCGAATACACCGTTTTCTTCAAACATCTCCCAGCCATCAGCCTCAAGCACCTGTGCCCAGAGATAAGTGTAATAACCGGAAGCGTAGCCGTCGTCACCGAATATATGTTTGAAGTAAGGTGAACGGTAACGGAAGGTTATTTCTTCAGGCATACCGATGCGTTTGGCCACTTTTTCCTCGAAGCCGGCTACGTCAGTATCTGTGCCGTCATTCTCACCCCAGTACATATCGAGCAGAGCAGCTCCTGCAAGCTCTGTGGTGGTAAAGCCCTGGTTGAACTTGCCTGATGCCTCTAATTTTGCTATGAGTTCGTCAGGTATAACTTCGCCTGTCTTATAGTGACGTGCGTATTCTTTAAGCAGTTCAGGAGTGAAAGCCCAATGTTCATTAATCTGTGAGCAGAGCTCTACATAGTCACGGTCTACGTTTGTACCGGCTATGCTCTTGTAAGGCGCACGGCTTAACATTCCCTGCAGGGCATGACCGAACTCATGGAAAGTAGTCTCTACTTCGTCGATAGTAAGCAGAGCAGGTGCATCATCGGTTGGACGTGTGAAGTTACCTATATTATACACGATAGGACGCTTCATAGTACCGTCTCCGTAGAGACCGGCACTCTGCATCTGTTCCATCCATGCACCCTGACGCTTTGAATCACGGGGGAAATAATCAGTCATAAACACTGAAATATGTTCGCCTGTCTTGGCGTCCTGAACGTCATAGACAGTCACTTCATCCATGTACTTAGGTGCGTCGGGAAGTTCAACCATCTTGATACCATACAGACGTTCGGCAGCGAGGAACAGACCTTTGAGTACATTGTCAAGAGCGAAATACGGACGTAATTCGTTCTCATCGAGATCAAATTTCTGTTTTTTTACCTTGCCTGCATAGTAGTAATAATCCCATGGAGCAATTTTGATACCTGCACCTTCGGCGTCAGCTAAAGCCTGCATATCAGCCACTTCTTCAGCAGAACGCTTGACAGCCGGTTCGAATACCTGTAGCAGAAGTTGTTCTGCTGCTTCGGGTGTTTTAGCCATCACACGTGAAGTCATCATCTGTGCGAAGTTATCGAAGCCCATGATACGTGCTTTTTCGGCGCGCAGCTTGACAATCTGTTCTATGACAGGATAGTTGTTATTGGCTCCGTACGAAGCAAGAGTAGTGTATCCTTTGTAGATTGCCTCACGCAGACCGCGATTATCGGCACTCTGGAGCACAGGCAGACGGCTGGGTGCATGCAGAGTAAATACCCAAAGTCCGTCGAGGCCGCGTGCTTTGGCTTCGGCTGCTGCCTGTGCGATGGAAGATTCGGGCAGACCGGCAAGGTCAGCCTTGTCATAGACTGTTACAAAGAAAGAATTGGTGGCGTTGAGAAGATTTTTGTTGAACTGTATGAAGAGTTTTGACAGTTCATCGTTGACACGTATCAGCTCGGCTTTTTTGTCGGCAGGCAGAGCGGCGCCTTGTTCGGCAAACTGACGGTAGTATTTTTCCACCACTCGTTTCTGTACGGGTGTCAGTCCGAGATGGTCGCGGTTATCATATACCTGCTTGATACGCTGGAACAGCATGTCGTCGAGTATCAGCTGATTCTGTGCTTCGTTGAGCAGCGGAATAGCTTCTTCAGCCATTGTAGCGAATTCGTCGGTAGAAAGGGCACTGTCGTAGTGGTAAAACACCGATGCCACGCGCTCCAGTGTGGGGCTGAGATTTTCGAGCGGCAGAATGGTGTTATCGAAGTCAGGCACAGCACGGTTACGTACTATGTTGAAGATATTCTGCTTCTGCTCCTCTATGCCGGCTTTGATAGCAGGTATGAAGTCGGAAGTCTTGATTTCGCTGAAAGGCGGAATCTCAAACTGCGTAGTGTAGGGCTGCATAAACGGATTTGAATCAGCCATAGCATTTGTGATTGGGGCCGCCAGCATAAGTGCCGATGCAGCCAGGGTGAGCAAACTTTTCTTAGTCATATCATTTAGTTAGGTAAAGTCTCATTTCAGTCGGTAAATGCGAAGTGACCCATCAGCGGGTAATGGTCAGAAGCATCAAACGAACTGCGTTTCACCTTCAGAGCCTCAATGGGACCACGATAAAGCATCTGGTCTATATGGAACAGAAACAGGTGTTCGTTGTAAGTATAAGTCGGGCCGAGATTAGTTTCGGCGTATGCATCGCGCAGGTCTTCTCCGCGTATAGTACGATATGCCCATGATTCAGGAACATCGTTAAAGTCTCCGCATACTATCAGCGGCCCCTTGATAGTGTCTATCCATTCGCGTACGATAGAGGCACGTTCGGCTCTCTTTCGGAACGATTCCGAAAGTTTACCACGTATAGAGCCTTTGAGTTCGGCCAGACTGCGCTTGGCTGACTTGACACCGCGTATTTCGGTGACTACCTCACGTTCGTCGTCGGAGAGTTGATAGGAATCAAGATGTACATTTATAATGTGCAATGTATGACCCTTTATGTTGACTCGGTACAGTTCAAGCCGTGCCCGTCCACCTGAGTCGTATGCGCCGCGACCTATAAGACTGACAGGATATTTGGAGATGACTTTCAGGTCTTCACCTGCACGTTCCTCACCTGCGCGGTAAGGATATACATTAAACAGACTGTTACGCAGCTCCGAAGTGAAATTAGGTAACTCACGTTCGCTCCATCGTTCTACTTCCTGCATACAGATGATGTCTGCTCCTGAGTCGATAAGGAAATTAATCGAACGGTTTCCGGGTGCTTCAGGCTGTCGTGTGTCATACGTGTGGAGAATGTTAAAGGTCATTACTGAGAATGTAGTGCTTCCCTCAGGCGCATCTTTGGCTGAACCTATCGGGAAGGCATGACTCAACGGACTCAGACATGCCAATATGGTCAGCACACCTAAAGCTGTGAACACGAAGCGTGAAGATATTGCCCACCAAATGGTACAGAGTATCGTAGCTCCGGCAAAATAGGGAAGTGCCAGAGTCAATATCGAAGGCATGGCAAAATAGCGTGGATTGATGTGGCCGCCGTATGCTGACAATATGGTCAGCAGAAATAAGGCTACCGACAATATGCGCAGCGCCATGCGTATAAGCGGACTTATTATAGGTAGTTTCATAACTTTTTAAAAATAGCCTCCGCGAAGTGTGCCCTTCTTCCGCCAGTAGAGCAGAATGATAAGACCGAATATCAATCCGCCGAGGTGAGCGAAATGAGCTACTGTATCAGCCGAACGGGTCACACCGAGGAAAAATTCGAGTACACCGTAACCAAGTACCATATATTTGGCCTTGATGGGTACAGGTATAAAGAAAAGATACATGGGCATATCGGGAAATACAAAGGCGAAGCCTAACAGAAGGCCGAATACGGCTCCCGAAGCACCTATGGTCACCAGCATGTTTTGATACTGTTCCATGCCGTTCTGGAAATGAGCCATATTCATGGCGACTGCCTCGCGCATATTGTCATAGCTCAGACCGTTCAGCAGGGCTATGCCGGAGATATAATCGTGTTCCCACGTCAGTGCCCATACTCCTTCCTGTACAAGAGCAGCTCCTACGCCACACACCATGTAATATATCAGAAAACGTCTGGAACCCCATACCTGTTCGAGGATACGCCCGAACATCCATAGAGTAAACATGTTAAATAGTATGTGCGTCAGCGTGCTGCGCGAGTGCATAAACATATATGTCACTATCTGTGCCGGATTGAAGTCGGAAGCCCCGACATAATGCAGTCCGGCATAACGCATCAGGGTGTTGCTGAAACCCGGTAGACATATCTCTACCAGCCACACCAGAAAATTTATGATGATCAGATTTTTTGTGACCGGGGGCATCGAGCTCCACCAGCCGTTGAATGATTGTCTAAACATGGCGCAAATTTAACAAAAACCCTTTGTATGAACCACACTCCGGAGAGGAAATAAGTATTTTTTTACTTATCTTTAGGAATATTCGGCCCTTTCGTTTGTTGTTCTATTAACATCGGGTTTGTCAGCGGTACAAATCACCGGCTTTTTTATGGGCTTGTGTGCTGATAGCTACCTTGATTAAACCTGACAAGTAAATTATAAATCGCAGTATATTCAGGATTGTAATTATGAACAGAACAGATCTTGTAAATGAAATCGCCGCTAAGGCCGGCATTAACAAAGTAGCTGCTAAGGCAGCTTTGGACGCAACTCTCGAATCTATCGAGCAGGCTCTTGCCAATGGTGATAAGGTGCAGCTCATAGGGTTCGGCACATTCTCTGTACAAGAGAAAGAGGCTCGTACAGGTGTTAATCCACGTACTAAGGAGCAGATTCAGATACCGGCCCGCAAGGTAGTCAAGTTCAAACCCGCTGATCAGCTTGGTAAATAAACTATCCTTGTCTTAGGCAACGTACTTGTAAAAACACGCGCAGGCGGCCACTCAGCTGAGTGGCCGCCTGCGCGTGTTTTTACAAGTACGTTGCCTAAGACAAGGATAGTTTATTTACCAAGCTGATCAGCGGGTTTGAACTTGACTACCTTGCGGGCCGGTATCTGAATCTGCTCCTTAGTACGTGGATTAACACCTGTACGAGCCTCTTTCTCTTGTACAGAGAATGTGCCGAACCCTATGAGCTGCACCTTATCACCATTGGCAAGAGCCTGCTCGATAGATTCGAGAGTTGCGTCCAAAGCTGCCTTAGCAGCTACTTTGTTAATGCCGGCCTTAGCGGCGATTTCATTTACAAGATCTGTTCTGTTCATAATTACAATCCTGAATATACTGCGATTTATAATTTACTTGTCAGGTTTAATCAAGGTAGCTATCAGCACACAAGCCCATAAAAAAGCCGGTGATTTGTACCGCTGACAAACCCGATGTTAATAGAACAACAAACGAAAGGGCCGAATATTCCTAAAGATAAGTAAAAAAATACTTATTTCCTCTCCGGAGTGTGGTTCATACAAAGGGTTTTTGTTAAATTTGCGCCATGTTTAGACAATCATTCAACGGCTGGTGGAGCTCGATGCCCCCGGTCACAAAAAATCTGATCATCATAAATTTTCTGGTGTGGCTGGTAGAGATATGTCTACCGGGTTTCAGCAACACCCTGATGCGTTATGCCGGACTGCATTATGTCGGGGCTTCCGACTTCAATCCGGCACAGATAGTGACATATATGTTTATGCACTCGCGCAGCACGCTGACGCACATACTATTTAACATGTTTACTCTATGGATGTTCGGGCGTATCCTCGAACAGGTATGGGGTTCCAGACGTTTTCTGATATATTACATGGTGTGTGGCGTAGGAGCTGCTCTTGTACAGGAAGGAGTATGGGCACTGACGTGGGAACACGATTATATCTCCGGCATAGCCCTGCTGAACGGTCTGAGCTATGACAATATGCGCGAGGCAGTCGCCATGAATATGGCTCATTTCCAGAACGGCATGGAACAGTATCAAAACATGCTGGTGACCATAGGTGCTTCGGGAGCCGTATTCGGCCTTCTGTTAGGCTTCGCCTTTGTATTTCCCGATATGCCCATGTATCTTTTCTTTATACCTGTACCCATCAAGGCCAAATATATGGTACTTGGTTACGGTGTACTCGAATTTTTCCTCGGTGTGACCCGTTCGGCTGATACAGTAGCTCATTTCGCTCACCTCGGCGGATTGATATTCGGTCTTATCATTCTGCTCTACTGGCGGAAGAAGGGCACACTTCGCGGAGGCTATTTTTAAAAAGTTATGAAACTACCTATAATAAGTCCGCTTATACGCATGGCGCTGCGCATATTGTCGGTAGCCTTATTTCTGCTGACCATATTGTCAGCATACGGCGGCCACATCAATCCACGCTATTTTGCCATGCCTTCGATATTGACTCTGGCACTTCCCTATTTTGCCGGAGCTACGATACTCTGTACCATTTGGTGGGCAATATCTTCACGCTTCGTGTTCACAGCTTTAGGTGTGCTGACCATATTGGCATGTCTGAGTCCGTTGAGTCATGCCTTCCCGATAGGTTCAGCCAAAGATGCGCCTGAGGGAAGCACTACATTCTCAGTAATGACCTTTAACATTCTCCACACGTATGACACACGACAGCCTGAAGCACCCGGAAACCGTTCGATTAATTTCCTTATCGACTCAGGAGCAGACATCATCTGTATGCAGGAAGTAGAACGATGGAGCGAACGTGAGTTACCTAATTTCACTTCGGAGCTGCGTAACAGTCTGTTTAATGTATATCCTTACCGCGCAGGTGAGGAACGTGCAGGTGAAGACCTGAAAGTCATCTCCAAATATCCTGTCAGTCTTATAGGTCGCGGCGCATACGACTCAGGTGGACGGGCACGGCTTGAACTGTACCGAGTCAACATAAAGGGTCATACATTGCACATTATAAATGTACATCTTGATTCCTATCAACTCTCCGACGACGAACGTGAGGTAGTCACCGAAATACGCGGTGTCAAGTCAGCCAAGCGCAGTCTGGCCGAACTCAAAGGCTCTATACGTGGTAAACTTTCGGAATCGTTCCGAAAGAGAGCCGAACGTGCCTCTATCGTACGCGAATGGATAGACACTATCAAGGGGCCGCTGATAGTATGCGGAGACTTTAACGATGTTCCTGAATCATGGGCATATCGTACTATACGCGGAGAAGACCTGCGCGATGCATACGCCGAAACTAATCTCGGCCCGACTTATACTTACAACGAACACCTGTTTCTGTTCCATATAGACCAGATGCTTTATCGTGGTCCCATTGAGGCTCTGAAGGTGAAACGCAGTTCGTTTGATGCTTCTGACCATTACCCGCTGATGGGTCACTTCGCATTTACCGACTGAAATGAGACTTTACCTAACTAAATGATATGACTAAGAAAAGTTTGCTCACCCTGGCTGCATCGGCACTTATGCTGGCGGCCCCAATCACAAATGCTATGGCTGATTCAAATCCGTTTATGCAGCCCTACACTACGCAGTTTGAGATTCCGCCTTTCAGCGAAATCAAGACTTCCGACTTCATACCTGCTATCAAAGCCGGCATAGAGGAGCAGAAGCAGAATATCTTCAACATAGTACGTAACCGTGCTGTGCCTGACTTCGATAACACCATTCTGCCGCTCGAAAATCTCAGCCCCACACTGGAGCGCGTGGCATCGGTGTTTTACCACTACGACAGTGCCCTTTCTACCGACGAATTCGCTACAATGGCTGAAGAAGCTATTCCGCTGCTCAACGAAGCACAGAATCAGCTGATACTCGACGACATGCTGTTCCAGCGTATCAAGCAGGTATATGATAACCGCGACCATCTCGGACTGACACCCGTACAGAAACGAGTGGTGGAAAAATACTACCGTCAGTTTGCCGAACAAGGCGCCGCTCTGCCTGCCGACAAAAAAGCCGAGCTGATACGTGTCAACGATGAACTGTCAAAACTCTTCATACAGTTCAACAAAAATCTTCTCAACGCCACCAATTCTTTCTTTGTAACAGTCTATGACAAGGCTGACCTTGCCGGTCTGCCCGAATCTTCCATCGCACAGGCAGCAGCCGAAGCCAAAGCACGCGGCCTCGACGGACTTTGGGTATTTACTCTGCATGCACCCAGCCGTCTGCCTGTGCTCCAGAGTGCCGATAATCGCGGTCTGCGTGAGGCAATCTACAAAGGATACACTACTCTTGCTTCGTACGGAGCCAATAACAACTATCCTGTCATAGAACAGATTGTCAAGCTGCGCGCCGAAAAAGCACGTATCATGGGCTTCGATAACTTCGCACAGATGATGACTTCACGTGTGATGGCTAAAACACCCGAAGCAGCAGAACAACTTCTGCTACAGGTATTCGAACCGGCTGTCAAGCGTTCTGCTGAAGAAGTGGCTGATATGCAGGCTTTAGCTGACGCCGAAGGTGCAGGTATCAAAATTGCTCCATGGGATTATTACTACTATGCAGGCAAGGTAAAAAAACAGAAATTTGATCTCGATGAGAACGAATTACGTCCGTATTTCGCTCTTGACAATGTACTCAAAGGTCTGTTCCTCGCTGCCGAACGTCTGTATGGTATCAAGATGGTTGAACTTCCCGACGCACCTAAGTACATGGATGAAGTGACTGTCTATGACGTTCAGGACGCCAAGACAGGCGAACATATTTCAGTGTTTATGACTGATTATTTCCCCCGTGATTCAAAGCGTCAGGGTGCATGGATGGAACAGATGCAGAGTGCCGGTCTCTACGGAGACGGTACTATGAAGCGTCCTATCGTGTATAATATAGGTAACTTCACACGTCCAACCGATGATGCACCTGCTCTGCTTACTATCGACGAAGTAGAGACTACTTTCCATGAGTTCGGTCATGCCCTGCAGGGAATGTTAAGCCGTGCGCCTTACAAGAGCATAGCCGGTACAAACGTAGACCGTGACTATGTAGAGCTCTGCTCACAGATTAATGAACATTGGGCTTTCACTCCTGAACTGCTTAAAGAATACGCACGTCACTATAAGACAGGCGAAGTTATACCTGACGAACTCATAGCAAAATTAGAGGCATCAGGCAAGTTCAACCAGGGCTTTACCACCACAGAGCTTGCAGGAGCTGCTCTGCTCGATATGTACTGGGGTGAGAATGACGGCACAGATACTGACGTAGCCGGCTTCGAGGAAAAAGTGGCCAAACGCATCGGTATGCCTGAAGAAATAACCTTCCGTTACCGTTCACCTTACTTCAAACATATATTCGGTGACGACGGCTACGCTTCCGGTTATTACACTTATCTCTGGGCACAGGTGCTTGAGGCTGATGGCTGGGAGATGTTTGAAGAAAACGGTGTATTCGACCCCAAGACCGCAGCTTCGTTCAAGAAAAACATACTTGAAAGCGGTGATACCGAAGACGCAATGGTGCTCTTCAAACGCTTCCGGGGTCACGAACCCGACGCACATGCTCTGCTCCGTCTGCGTGGTTTCGAAGAGAAACAGCCCGTTAAGAAATCTAAAAAGAAATAAATACGTAATATGTCCGCAACCGCCACTGACAGCGCAATGATGTATCGAGCTCTGCAGCTGGCACGTCTCGGCGCCGGCCATGTGTCTCCCAATCCCATGGTCGGCGCTGTTATTACTGCCTCTGACGGACGCATCATCGGTGAAGGCTGGCACCGACGTTATGGTTCCGGTCACGCTGAAGTCAACGCTGTAGCCTCAGTTAGCGAGGCTGATCGTCATCTACTGCCTGAAGCCACTATCTATGTTACCCTTGAGCCTTGCTCACATTATGGTAAGACTCCACCCTGTGCAAAACTTTTAATAGACAACCATCTGCGAAGAGTAGTAATAGGAGCCTCCGACCCTAATCCACTTGTAAGCGGTCGTGGAGTCAGAATGTTACGCGAAGCCGGTATAGAAGTTACCGAAGGTGTGTTGGCAGATGAATGTCGTGCTCTTAACTCACGTTTCATGACGGCACAGACACTCGGGCGACCACACATAACTCTGAAGTGGGCTCAGAGTGCTGATGGCTATATGGCTGCTACCGATAACGATGGCAAATCATACCCGGTGCAGTTTTCAACTCCTGTTACAGCACTTGATGTGCACCGCCTACGTGCTGTGAGTGACGCGATAATGGTAGGTACAGAAACTGTCCTCACCGATAATCCGTCTCTTAATACACGTCTATGGCCTGGTTGTTCACCCCGTCCCATATTGTTCAGGTCTGAAAGACTGCCAAAAGATGCCGCAGTAATGCAGCGCGACCCCATACTACTTAACCCAGACTGTCCCTTGGCTGACAATATACGTTCACTCTGGACCGACTACGGTATATCATCACTTATAGTAGAAGGAGGGCCCACACTGCTACGCTCATTTATAGAAACCGGACTTTATGACCGCATACGTGTCGAGACTTCTGACAAAATTCTCAACTCAGGAGTCAAAGCACCGAAAATACCGGATAATGTACCTAACTGTACACTGAAACCGGCTTAAAGCTATAGTTACAAAGAAGGCAAAGACTTGTTAAAAAGCTATAAAAAACGTGTCAAGTTCAAAAAGCGCGTTTTTTATAGCTTCTTTTTTTCCGAGAAATGCTAATTTTGCAAGTTGTAACTG
>CAMWVA010000109.1 GCA_947177575.1 uncultured Porphyromonadaceae bacterium
CTTCTACTTAGATACATTTAATGAAATTTTACTAATATCTATACAAATTTAGTGCCTAATATTTAAGTTAATATGAAATATTCATTTATGAAAGCGTTTCTAACTATTCTTTCAGGTAGCTTGCTCGCGGGGGCTCTTACTGCCTGTAGCAGTGAGGATGCACCTGCTGTTGATAATAAAGTGGTACCGGGCAATGAAGGTGTTGCGGGTGTTAATGAGGAACAGGCGGAGTATACGGTTCCGGCTTTTCCTGATGAGACGAATCGCGGCAAAATTCTTTCATTGCCTGAATCGGTTAAGGGAGTGTCACGGGCAGCTAATGCTTTCGCAGTCGATATGTTCAGGACTCTGAGAGAGCAGTCAGGAGGAAATAATATAGCCACGGCTCCGTTCAGTGTTTTCACAGCTCTGTCTATGGCGGCCAACGGTGACTCCGGACAGACGCGTGAGGGAATAGTGAACCGTCTGGGTAACGGTGAAGCGACTCTGGAGGAGCTCAATACGTTCAGCTCGGCCATGATGGAGCAGCTGGTCCATCTTGACGGCGGAGTATGGTGCATGACAGCCAACAGCCTGTGGGTAAACGGCAGAGGTGATGATGTCAACGCCGGTTTCAGTAACACACTGAATGAGGTCTACAACGCTTCGCTGTATGCACGGGACTTCGGTACGGACGATGTCAGAAGCGAGATTAACCGCTGGATAGAAAATCATACTTACGGCTCTATTAAGGATTTTCTTTCTGATGGAGTCTGCGGTAATGCGGCCTTAATCAATACTGTGTATTTCAAGGGTCTGTGGTCTTCCGGTTTCCATGAATCTGGTACGGCTCCAGAAGCATTCCACAATCTTGACGGCAGTGTGAAGGAGATTGCTTCCATGCATCAGCGCGAAGCTCTGAATGTAATTCTTAACGATGAAGTAACGACGCTGATACTACCTTTCGGAACTGACCTCCATAACCCTCACTTTACTATGACAGTGATGATGCCGGCAGATAACTTTGACGGTTTTGTAAATACTCTCACCGCCGAAAAAATAGCCGGATATACCGCGGCTGCCGGAAATAACCGCATACTAACTGACCTTTCACTGCCGAAGTTTGAGAGTGACTATAAGAACAATATTGCCTCCTGTCTTACTGCCCTTGGATTGGGAAGCATGTTTGAAAACGGGTTCAATTCCATGCTGACCTCCCCTGTAAAAGTAGACGGAGCGATACACGGTGCCCGGATTAAGGTCAGTGAGGAAGGAACCGAAGCTACCGGTGCCACAGCTATTATTCTTTTAGGTTCCGATCTTGGCTCTAACCCCAAGGCGACAGTAGTAAACATTGATCATCCGTTTGTCTATACTATAAGTGAGGTTTCTACCGGTACAATTCTCTTTATGGGTGAAATAACGAATCTGTAAGATAATACTATGTATGATTCTGCCGGGCACTCCGTATTTAGGTACGGAATGTTCGGCAGAATTATATATAATAGCACAGGGTAAAGTAAATTATATTTTGATGAAAATATGGCGGCGATAGAGGGAGGGTCCGATGATAAAGCTGAGATTTACGAAAGTATAAAGTAAGTGAATGAATATTGCATTGCGCTCCATCGCTTTTTAGCGATGGAGCGCACTGCATTATTCATTCACTTACTTGTCAATATACCTTGGATAGAGGCTATGTCGGATAAAAGATGAATAACAGAGATAATTAGTTTGCAGGGGTCTGGGTGGGAGCCGGAGCGGCCTCGGCAGGAGCGGCTGCAGGTGCAGAGGTGGCGGGAGCTGCGGCCGGTGCGGGAGCAGGTGCCGAAGTCTGTGCGGGCAGCGGCTTGATTGAAGACACGTTCATAGGTGTCTTAACCGTAAAGGAGGCCACGATACTGAGAACACAGATAAAGATGGCAAGTGACCATGTAGCCTTCTCGATGAAATCGGTGGTCTTACGGTAGCCAAGATACTGGTTACCACCTGAGTAGTCAGAGGCCAGACCGCCTCCTTTTGACTTCTGAATCAGCACGGCGCCGATAAGCAGCACACATGCGAGCACGATAAGAATCGCAAGAAATATATACATTTTTGTTGTCAGATTTTAGAGCTTTCCGGCAGGACAGCGGTCTGTATGGTCAGACAGCAGTCCGTAGGTAGGCTCGGCATTATTTTCGGCTATGATTTTGACGCACTCTTGGAGGCGTTAAGTATCAGTTTTTTAAGAAAACGAATTTGGTCTGCAAAGTAAATACTTTTTTCCGGATTATTCAAATTTATCTCGGTAATTATTTGCAGAGCCTCGTCGTATTGACGTTCCTTAACGAGAAATGCAAATCTGCGTTCTGGCACCGAGGCTTTGGCAATATCTTCGGTGAGCCGCGTGAAGGCTGCATTGTCAAGCGCGAGTTCGAGCAAGTTCAACATGCGCCTGCTGTCAGCGGTAGAGATATTATCCGGATCATTCGTCAGCGCTGCCGCCATAGGCCATACGAAGTATGGTGTATGCTCAAGGCTGTCGAGCGCTTGCGCTCTGAGAGTTTCAGATGTCTGTTGGTTGGTCTGTGACATTATAAGAGGAGGTATAAAAATTCATTAAACGTAGATGTTACCAGTTGCCGAGAGTGGCATTGAAGATTAGGTCAACAAGCTCTTCCGAAATCTGCTGACACAATTCGTCCTGCACATCGGTGAGCATAAGCGATGATGAGAACTGGCGGTAGGCTGAGAACGACTGGTCGATGTCGTTGGCGGAATTTTTCGAGTCGGTATATTTCACACGTACCGTTATCGTCAGTCGTGTCTCGGTGGCGTATGCATCGGTGCCGACAGCCTGCGGAGAGAGAGAATAACCGGTTATCTCACCTGTCATTTCAAGGTCGGCATTACCGTCTACTTCCTGCAGACGTGTCTGACGTGTGATGGCGTCAAGCAGTTCGTTCTCGAAGGTCTGTTGCAGCGGCGGATATACTAAAGCGGCCCGAATAGGAAACTCGCCTACATTGATAGTCTTATAGATGTCATAGTTCAGAGCCGAACCGTTGAGCTTGTAACTTATGGTGCAGCTGCACATCATGACCAGTGACAGGAGTATCAGCCAGCAGTCCGTACGGTGTAACAGAGAGGGTTTATTCATCAATTTCATACTCACGTAGTTTGCGGTACAGAGTACGTAGCGAAATATCAAGACGTTCAGCCGCTTTCTTACGGTTGCCGTCGCTGAGGCGCAGGGCGTTGACTATCGCTTCGCGTTCGGTAGGCTCCACTTCCTCAGCTTCATCGGCCGGTACTGCAAGCAGAGACTTTGCATCAGGCAGCGGGGATTTTGATAACTGGGTAGATGAGGCCTTGCTGTTCTCGAAATTGCGTTTCAGTTCATTCACTTCGTTCTGGAGGGATAGAACCACTTTCCACAGCACTTCGCGTTCTGAATCGTAAGTCGGAGTTGCCTGACGCGGTACGGGAGTAGTTACCTGACTACGGGTCAGCGGTATGGCCTCCATCATAGTGGTACGGTCTATCTCATGCCCGGCCTCAAACAGAGCGAGCTGTTCGACTATATTCTTCAGTTGGCGCACATTGCCCGGCCAGCGATATAGCATCAGTGCCCTTTGAGCTTCGGGTGAAAAGGTGATGGGGGCCGTCATATAGCGTTCGGAGAAATCGGCGGCGAATTTGCGTGCCAACAATACTATATCATCGCCTCGGTCATGGAGCGGAGGTACAGAGATTACCACTGTTGACAGACGGTAATAGAGGTCTTCGCGGAATTTTCCCTTAGCCACGGCCTGAAGAAGATCCACATTGGTGGCGGCTACGATTCGGACATTAGTCTTCTGCACCTGCGAGGAGCCGACTTTCAGATATTCGCCTGTCTCAAGCACACGCAGCAGGCGTGCCTGTGTGGTAAGTGGAAGTTCGGCCACTTCATCGAGAAAGATTGTGCCGCCGTCGGCTTCTTCAAAATAACCTTTACGGGCAGATACAGCACCGGTGAAAGCACCTTTTTCATGTCCGAACAGTTCGCTGTCAATGGTACCTTCAGGTATGGCACCGCAGTTGACAGCTATGTATTTGCCGTGCTTGCGTGCTCCGAAGTGATGTATTATTTTCGGAAAAAATTCCTTTCCTGTACCGCTTTCACCGCTTACCAGTACCGACAAGTCGATTGGAGCGACTTTGACGGCACGTTCTATAGCCTGTAGCAGAGCCGGCGAATTGCCTATTATCGAGAATCTCTGCTTGGCTTTTGCGGCTTCGGCCGAGAGGGTATTTGTGTTATCGGTATTGTTCATTTATATTGCTCTCTCAGTTGATAAGTCTTCTCGCGCAGAAATTGTCCGAGTTCTTCGACAGTTTTGTACTGAAGCTGCTGTTCCACCGGTATCGGCTCTCCTACGCTTACATGGACAGGTTTACCGGTCATGTTGAAAAGCTCACGAGGTAACCTTAATGTACGCAGACGCCAGTCAATCATGCCTAAGATATTAAACAGCATAGAATTGCGTCCGTGAAAGAAAACAGGTACCACAGGTGCCTTGGCCTGCTGTATGAGGCGTATGACAGTCGGCTGCCACGGGCGGTCATGGGTATTCAGATGTCTGTCTATCTTTGATACGGCTCCGGCCGGAAAGAAACCTACCGGATGTCCGGTCTTAAGCTGACGCAATGCCTCACGTATGCCGTGCATCGAAACTTTCTTCTTTTCAGGGTCGTCGGTGGCCAGAGCGTCAACAGCTATGAAGGATTCGCGCATAGCCTGTATCTGATTTAGTATCAGATTGACCATCACTTTGAAATCAGGACGGTATTTACCTACCAATGCAAGCAGTATGATACCGTCGTAGCTGCCGAAAGGGTGATTGCTTACGGTTATGAAGGCGCCCGGAGGCATGTTAGCCAGTATCTGCTCGTTATCAACACGCAGCTGAAAACGGAACTCATCTTTTACCAGATGCTGAGCGAATACGGCACCCCGGTAGTGACACCACCGTTCGTGCACATCATTGCACTTGTCGAGCCAGAGCCAGCGCATGACTCTGTCGACAAGTTGTTTGTGGCCTTTCAGGGCAGGCACTATCTTGATTATGTCATCGTAATTAATGATGTCACGCCTTATATCATCGGTCGGTCCGGTCGGCTGCTGTTGTGCTGATGTTGGTTCCTGATTCATGTTGACGGGGGCCTCAGTGCCTTTACAGAGTGCAAAATTAAGCAAAATAAGCAGGCTTTCAAAATAATTCGTTTATATGCCCTGTAAGCTCTCAGATAGATTTAAACAGTAGCAGCCTGAATTTGTCATAATATAGAATAGAACTCCACAGTTATAATGCTATGAAAGAAATAAGAAGATATGTGATGTTGCTTTCGGGTATGCTACTTTTTATGTTCGCTGTCTCCTGCCAGCGTCAGGAGGAGCAAAAGCCTGAGACCGAAGTTATAGATTTCCGCTCTGTTCTGTCTGATGTGAGTGAGTTGCGTCTGGCTGAAATGTCGTTAAGTAAGGTTGGCCGTGTGCGCGACGAACGTATGCGTGAAGCTTCCGATGTCAGTTCGTGGGTACGTGCTGCTGTCAATCATCTCAAGATTGGCGCTCGTATAGGGGTGTACAGTTATGATACTTATCTAACCGCTTCAGCTGACCTGTCACAGCTCCGGCCTGAAGATGTGCATGTCGATTCCGCTGCCAAAGTGGTGGAGGTTGACTTCCCGCCGATACAGGTAGCTTATGCCGGCCGCGATATGGAGTTGCGTGAGGAGCATGTGCGTGTCACCGGTCTGCGTTCGGCCATAACACCGCGTGAACGTAGTGAACTCAAGAGTATGATGGCCGCTTCGCTGCAGCGTGAGCTGGCCGCTAACCATGATATAGAACAGCAGCTGCGTCAGACAGCTCGTGCTTCGGCTACGGAGTTTATCTCAGCATTGGTCGCTGAGCACGGCTATACGGCAAAGGTTACTTTCCGCTGATTGTGTATCCGTAAACTGATATTGAATATGAAGAGAATAGTTCGTTTCGTTATATTGCTGGTGATACTTGGCGGTTGTGTAGCTGCCGGACTTATGTGGTACAATCGTCAGAAGCCTTCCTCCGACCCGCATTATGATATAGCGGCTGCGCGTATATCTTCGTTGCGCAGTATGTCGTCATTATGTACGCTTACTTTGCGTGAGGAACTGATGATGCGTGATTCCGTAAAAGGTCAGTGGATTGTAGCCCGTGTGAAGGTCGAGGGCCGTATACTGTTCGATTTAGACAGTATGGAATTTGACCGTCAGGGTGATACAGTAACAGTGCATCTGCCGTTTGAGGAGATGGAGATACGTGAAAACGCCGGTCCTGATGCATACGAAGTTCTTGATTCGTGGGATGCCGAAAGTCTGTTGATGCCGCGCACTCTCACGGTTGCCGAGGAGAATATGGTGAAACAGCGTTGGGCGCGTCAGG
Source organism: uncultured Porphyromonadaceae bacterium (assembly GCA_947177575.1). GTDB lineage: Bacteria > Bacteroidota > Bacteroidia > Bacteroidales > Muribaculaceae > Lepagella. The sequence continues at coordinate 6,434 of CAMWVA010000109.1, forward strand.
TAAAGGACCGTCTTTATAAGCGTGGTCTGCACGAACGGGCGCGGCGTAATGCTGTCGAGACTATCGAACGACTCGTGGCTACGTGGCCGGAAGTGGCTGACGGCACTATGACTGTGTATGTGAAAGGAAAGTGGGAATCTGAGTGACTGCGAGTGTCTAAGCTATAACCCGAGGGCTTGAACAGACTACACGGGCTAAATGTTATAATTATAGATTTTAACATTATATCAGTCGGTCTTGTGCCGTCTGTAGAAAGTATTTCATTATCATGATAAGCAAGTCAATGTCTGAAGCCCTTAACGGGCAGATAAATCTGGAGATGTGGTCATCATATCTCTATCTCTCGATGTCGTTATATTTTGAGTCAGAGGGACGACGCGGTTTCGCAAAGTGGTATCGTGTTCAGTCACAGGAGGAGTATGCTCATGCTCTTGCTCTTATCGACTATGTTCACGCCCGTGGCTCACGTGCTGTGCTTCAGCCTATAACCGGTGTGCCTGCTGTATGGAATTCCACACTTGATGCTGTTGTCGCTACTTTGAAACATGAAGAGATGGTAACAGCACAAATCAACGCTCTATATACTCAGGCTATTGAAGAGAAAGATTATGCCACACGTCAGATGCTCAATGCCTTTATAGCCGAACAGGTAGATGAGGAAGAGACTGTACAGCATATCATCGATGACCTTTCACTGGTCGGCGATGATGGCACCGGCCTGCTCCAGATAGACCGTGAGTTAGGTACCCGTACTTATAAAGAACCTTCTTTCGGCCGTAATGCCTGAAAAACAGTTATGTGATTTTACATAGTTTGTCATCACATTATAAAGCTGCTCTCCCGATATCGGGAGAGCAGCTTTATAATGTGATGACAAACTGACTTTTACAGTGTTATTGTCAGGGTGTTATTTTCGTATGCCCAAGGGAGTCGCACTCCTAAGGTGTGGTTGGCTGCGTCATACCACCAGCCTCCCTGCTTTGCATCCGGGGCTTTGGCTACTGCGGGTAAAGCTGTGCCGTCGGAAGCTGTGATAGAGGTAGGTTTTTTATTAACTCCCTCTATTTCGAAAGTGAACACACGGTAGGCCGGCATACCTTCGTAACGGCCGCCGTCACTTTTCAGGCTTATCTTGATAGTATTGCCGTGACGTCGTCCGCTGAATGTGGTGAGCTGGTAGGTACGGTCGATAAGTGAAGTTGGCGACAGACGGTTATCATCAAAGAGCGTGTAGTTGGTCCAAGTATCGGCGGGGAAATATTTTATAGTGAGATACTGCGGATCATACTGTGTCACGTTCTCGATAGGCTGCATATACTGGGGTATAAAGCTGCCGGCACGCACGAACATCGGCAGTTCGTTGAGCGGGGCTTTTACAGTGGCTGTAGTGCCTCCCCGGTAAGTCAGCGACGGGTGATTCCAGCTTATCCATTCTCCTTCGGGGAAGATTACTTTGCGCTGGCGTGCTCCGGCTGTCATGACCGGTGCTATAAGCACATTGTCGCCCCACAGATATTCGTCGGTTATACCGGAATAGCGGCTGTCGGGATTATCGCCTCTGAAATTGAGCGGACGTGCTAAAGGCAGACCTTGCGAGGCATTCTCGTAGGCTAACGTATAGTTGTAGGGGAGCCATTCGTAACGCATCTTGATAAAGCGTCGTGTTATCTCCTCTTGCTGCGGGTAGTGGTAGGGCTCCGGTTTGGTCTGTGCGTGAGTGCGGAGAACGGGAGTGAATGTACCCATCTGCAGCCAGCGTACATACAGTTCCGGGTCTGTAGGATGAGCCGGGTCAACTGCAAAACCGCCTATATCGCTGCTCATATAGCCGAGGCCGGAGAGGCCTGAATTGAGCATGAGATTCACCTGTGGTTGAAGACCGCCCCATGAACGTGATACGTCGGTAGTCCATGGCATGACGCTGTATCGCTGCAGGCCGGCTGTGCCGCCGCGCATCATCAGCAGCGGACGCATGTCTGGATAGTCGCGACGCAGACCTTCGTATATGAGCCGGCTCCATTCGTTGCCGTAGACGTTGTGGTATTGTGAAGCTGTCTCGCCGTTATCGTGTACGATAGTGAGCGGGTGTACTTCGGGTTCGCCGAGGTCACCCCACCAGCCGTCTACACCTTCGGCTGTGAGGCCTTTGAGACGGTTCCACAACCATTCGCGTGTCTCGGGGTTACTGACGTCTATCATACCGGCGTCACCTACCCATGTGGTCACATCATGGGTCTTACCATCGGCATCTTTTGCCAACATACCCTTTTCCGAGAGCATGTTATAGTTGTCAATGGCACCTTTTTTATTTACGTAAGGTTGTGATATGAGCACAATGTTGACCCCTTGGCGTTGCAGCTCGTCCATCATCTTGCGGTGATCGGGCCATTGTTCAGGGTCCCAGGCGAGACGTCCCATATCTGATTCCACACCGTACCAGTATAGATCGAGTACAATACCGTCTACCGGATAGTCGCGGTTTTTGAGCGAGTCGATAGCTCCGAGTGTCTCGGCCTGATTATGATAGCCGTATTTCGAAGTTATATAACCTAAGCTCCAGAAGGGGGGGAGGTCCTGACGTCCGGTGAGCTGGGTGTAACGTGAGGTTGCGCCTGCGAGAGTTCCGTCGCCGTTAATGAAATAGTAGGAGAGGGGCTTAGGGGTATCTGAGGTGTAGGTGATAGTGTCGCGCAGAGCTAATGATGCCATGTTGTAGTCATCTACAAGCACACCGTAACCTGCATCGCTCACAAACCAGGGCATTGTTATGCCCATCTGCGAGATACGCGGGTCGCCTGCTGTATAGCCGTAGTTCTGACGGTTGAACATTATCAGCGAGTCGCCGTTAAGACGCAGACTGTGGCCGCGTTCGCCGGCCCCGTAGAATGTCTCGTCACGCCCGCCTTCGAAAGTCACGGTCTTTACATCGCCTCGGTTGTCAACGCCGTTGAGTTCGGAAAGTAGCAGTTTTCCTGAAGCGTCGTAAAAACGTACACGTCCGGTTCGCTTATCAATACGCAGTGTTGTAGTGGGAGAACTCATGACAAATTCTCCGGCTGATACCGATGTGCGTATTCTCGGCGATGTCGGCGTGAGTATGGCTGACTGTGAGGCCGGTAACTCGCGGGTGGTGGAGACACGAAATATGTCGTTGGTGTAAGGGGTGACGTAGACAGGACCCTTGGCTGTAGTCACCTCGGTAGTATGCCCTGAAGCCGTTATGGCTTTGGGGGCTGCAGTCGCCAGCATTATTGTCATGGCTCCGGCGACTGCTGCTGTCAGTGTCTTCATGTTCTTATGAACAGTTGTCTTATAATTCTATGTCGCCGTCTGTTATCACATGCCAGGGAAGACCGGAGGCAGCCAGTTTCTCAAGGAAGGGGTCCGGATTGAACTCTTCTACGTTGTGAACACCGGGCATTACCCACTGTCCGGTCAGGAACATGTAGGCACCTACCATAGCCGGTACGCCTGTAGTGTAACTTACGGCCTGAGCACCTGTGTCGCGATAAGCTTCCTGATGTGAGCAGTTGTTGTAGATGTAGTAGGTCGATTCCTTACCCTCTTTGTCAAGACCTCTGATGCGACAGCCTATCGAGGTCTCGCCGGTGTAGTTTTCTCCGAGTGAACCGGGGTCCGGAAGTACAGCCTTAAGGAACTGTATAGGCACAATCTCCTGACCGTTATACATTATGGGTTCTATCGAGGCCATACCGATGTTCTGTATGACACGGAGGTGAGTGAGGTATTCCTGTCCGAAGGTCATCCAGAAGCGGGCACGGCGTATTGTGGGATAGTTCTGCACCAGCGATTCGAGCTCTTCGTGATAGAGCAGATATGATTCGCGTACGCCGATATTAGGATATGTCAGCGGACGGTGAATAGCCAAGTTCTCTGTCTCAACCCATTTGCCGTCTTCCCAGTATTTGCCTTTCTGGGTGATTTCGCGTATGTTGATTTCGGGATTGAAGTTGGTGGCGAAAGCTTTGCCGTGATTGCCGGCGTTGCAATCCACTATGTCAAGATAACGCATCTCCGAGAAGTGATGCTTGGCAGCGTAAGCAACGAATACAGCTGATACACCCGGGTCAAAACCACAACCTAAGATAGCGGTCAGGCCGGCTTTCTCGAAACGTTCGCGGTAAGCCCACTGCCATGAATACTCGAAGTGAGCCTCATCTTTAGGCTCGAAGTTAGCTGTGTCAAGATAGTTAACACCGCACTGCAGACAGGCCTCCATGATAGTGAGGTCCTGATAGGGGAGAGCTACGTTTATGCAGATGTCGGGACGATGACGGCGCATAAGTTCGCAAAGCTCCTCTACCGAGTCAGCATCCACACGGTCGGTGACGATACCGGCGTTAAGACGCTCGGCGATACGGTCACACTTCTCCTTAGTGCGTGAGGCCAGTACGATTTCGTTGAACACTTCAGGGTTCTGGGCACACTTGGCCGCTACTACTGAGCCGACGCCTCCGGCGCCGATAATCAAAACTTTTCCCATTTTCTCTGTGATGTTTTCTTTTGCGTGTTTGCTACAAAGTTAATAAAGATTTCTCACATTAAGGCTAAATTTAACTAAATTTGCATTATCGGATTTCTCCGAGTTATC
>CAMWVA010000110.1 GCA_947177575.1 uncultured Porphyromonadaceae bacterium
ACATTCTGCCGACGGCTTTCTTTATCAATAAATCAAATCATTCACCTGAGTTTACAGCTTTAAGAAAGCGTTCGACTACAAGATAGGAAATTATGTTTTCGCGTCGTCGGTCATTAAACTGTTCAGCCCAGCGTTTTGATTCGGCAGCTATACGGGCTGCTTCCTCAGGATGCGAGGTGTACCATGTGAGTTTATCAGCAGCATCACTGTAATCGTCAGCTATCTCTATATAATGTACTCCCGGTTGCAGACGTCCGTGCATGAGCCATCCTTCTACAGTAGGACGTGTCATGACAGGCACACAGTTTGAGGCCATGACCCACTGTAATGCCGAAGCAAAATCATTGCCTTCGAGACATAATATAAACTGATAATTGAAATGGTCCGGTATTGATACAGACGGTGTACCCCACGGAGAGACACAATCGTGAGCTGTATCACCGAGGTCAAACAGCGGATGCGAAGCCCAGCGCTCGAAGAAAGCAACCCGATGCGGTTTACCCGTTATGGCACCACGAAAGAACAGAACCGGTTTCTTGTCAGCAAACGGTATAGGGTCATACACCTTCATAAAATGCCGGCGCGAATCGAGGTTAAGCAGAGCACAGTTGTCACGAAGCGAATCGAGACGACGTCCTTTCATGAGGTTAGGACCCTCAGGATTGAAAAATATATCACATGTAAAACATGCCATTCGCAGAGAAGCATCGAATGATTTGACATAACGCCCCATATCGTAATAGTAATGACTCCCCATACCGCGACGTGAGAAATCACCCACACGATAGGCATGTTGACCCGGTATATCCTGTTGCAGAGTCTGACTGCCCGGCCTGACACGACAGTAATATTCAACCCGGTCACGTATATAGTCAGCATCCGGACGTTTCTCCCACCCACGCAGACAAAGCCGTCTTTTAAGCCGCTTTGCCCAACGGGGCAACAGATCGGTACGCCATATTCCCGCGAGGTAATACAGCTGATTGTTCTGACGCTTTATCCTTCCCTTAGTAGCTGAGTTTTCCATTCTGTCCGGTCAATCTTGTTAACTTCAGGCAAAATTAGCTAAAAATTCCGTCATCGTAAAACGGACCGATTCCATTTACAGGAACCGGTCCGTTTTAATTTGTACTCACTTAAATTAATTAAAGGTTAAGCAGTTTTTCTGTACATATTGTACCGTCGGCGTAACGGCTCACACGGATTATAACTCCCGAAGCAGTTCGTTCTGTCAAGCGGCCAGTTAAGTCATAATAGCGACATTCAAGAAGTGGAGTGTCAGTGGAAAGTACCGGTAAGCCTGACGGTGTGGTTGAGAGTCGGCAAGATTCGACGTTGGCTACAACATTATTGGTGACATCTGTATCATCATAGTTATTGACAAAAGCTACAACCTCCATTTCATCGGGATTCCAGCCTTCATCGAGAGTAAAGGAATAGGTAGCGATAAAATCGGAACCATCCCAGGCTATACGTTCACCCCATGTGGAAAGGTAAGCACGTATCACGTGTTGATGAATGAAAGTACCATCATCGTCACCACTCTGATGACGAGGTGCTATATTGTTCTCTGTAAGAAAGACAGAAAGACGTGGATCTGACAGATTTAAGTTCTCACGTTTCAGTGTCACACCGACTGTAAGTATACGTGATTCATTATCGTAAGAAGGATTCAGTGAGATATTTACGCCAGGTTCGACTTCAAGACGTCTGTCTACTAAAGTACGTAATTCTGCCGGAGTAGGTGTTTCCGCCATATTGCCTCCGGGCAATTGTGCACGGTCAAAATATACAGCCGGTGCACTACTGCAGCCATATAGCCAACCGATTTCCTCGTCACATGGTTGCGTCAGCCAGTCGGTATAGAAACCGGCATGATGACATATTACCATAACACGGTCTTTGTAAGGCTGTTCTTCAAGCATATCATGAATGTAACCTGCGACACGTGGACAATTACTGCACATTTCAGTAGTAAACTCTTCAAGCAGGACTTTCTTTAATGCCATTACACGTGCTACGGTGCTGTTATTATCAGCTATACGGTCATCACCGTTGTCAATAGCTTTAAGTATTACTACAAGTGGGGTATTAAAAACATCGTCAACCTTACCTATACGTGCATTAACAGTAGTTTTATCGCCAGGCTGTAGCACAACATCGTAATATTCTTCTGTAGGACTATCATCACCATAGGTGAAGTTCAGACTGAAGCCTGTGACGGACTCACTTCCGTTATTGGCAACACGTACAGTGACTATATTAAATTCCGAGTCTGATGAATAATCAAGCTGTGCTTCAAGCAGAGCAAGATCATAATCTATAGCGGATACACCTTCTATTACAGCTTCGACGCTGAGTATACCTTCAGTATGGCGGTCTTCCCAGAGTCCGTCACCATACTGAAGAAAAAAGCTATTCTCAAAGCCATTACCGATCAACGAGAAAGCTTTTGTAGCAGCTTTCTGGTGATAAGTCATACCTAAATAGAGACCTTCACCTTCAGGTACAATTACAGTCTCGGGTAAAGTAACCTCAATCCAGCCTTTGGCAAGAGCCGGGTCGGTAGAGGTAGTTACAGTCACTTCGGCAAGATTATTACCGTCAAGTTCGGAACGTACCCAAAGAGTAAGACGGTCTATATTTACTTTAGAGGCTAATGCACCGCGCAACGCTGTAATTTCAGCGCCAGTATATGGAGCAAGCACAGCAGGCGTCAGATAAACAGCGCCACTGACATCTGTGTTACCTTCAACAGAGAAAGAGCCCGATTTGGTAAGCTCACCTGAGCAATAGCCTATTGATACTGATTCGGCGTGTATGAAGCCCGTTACAAACACGAGCATCAGAAGAAGAAGGGGGAAACGATGTTTCATGCGGTTTATGTAGTTAAATTGTTATGGCTGCAAAATTAGCTTTTACAGGTATTAAACCACATAAAAAAACAGCGTAATATGTGCTGAGACGCGAATCAGAACCTATTTTACTGCTTCTTTAGAGACCTGACGTATATATTCGGAGGGACTGAGACCTACAATCTTCTTAAAGGTGGTCGAAAAATAGGAACGGGACTGAATACCCACACTCTCGGCCATGGCCTCAATAGTAAGACGTCTGAATGCTTCTGACTCTGTAATACGACGACATGCTACTGCTATACGGTGTTCAGCTAAGAAAGTAGCAAAATTACAACCGCACCGTTCATTTATAACCTGTGATATGAAACGTGGTTTCTCACCGGTTTCTGTAGCGAGATCCTTGAGCTGATACCCCGGTGAAAGAGAAAGCTGGGAGGAAGAAAGTACGTTACGTATAGAAGTAAGTATCCGTTCCTTATCAGCTTCACTGAGTTGTGTGGCACGGTATTTCCCGGTTGCATCTTCAGCTTGATCTTTATTCTCGTCAGTCGGCTGTCGGTCAGTATGCAAAACAGTTTCATCATCCGTAGAAGATAATGTGTCATCGGAAGGCATTTCGATGTAAGGTATCGGAGTGTCAGGCACTGCTTCGTTAAGTCTGAGCTGGTATTGTCTGAAAATACGTTCATGACTCTCCTTGAGCCGGCGGTTATAGCGCCACAGCAGCAGAAGCATTATAGCAAATACTATGGCTACAGCAATAGCTCCGACAAGCATACGGCGTGCATAAAGACGTTCAAGAGTAATCTTCTGCACCTGCATGTTCATTTCATCTATACGGTTCATGAACTGTAGGTCACGTATACGGCTGGCACTACGGTCCTCAAATAGACGTTCACGAGCGTCATAGTAACGATACAGACACGAATCCGACTTCTGTTTCATGCCTAATGCTTCATAAATAGCACTCTTACCTTGTTCTATCTGCATGTCAAACCAAAGATTATCAATTTTTGCGGCTATGGCAGACAGCGAATCAAGAGTATTGAGCATCTCCCGTTTTCTTCCCATACGGAACAATGTCTCTATTCGCAGTGAATTTGCGTTTATGGCTTTGACAGCGTTATTACCTGCATATAGGCACAGGCTGTCAGTGAATGCCAAGGCTTCAGGAAGGTCACCTGTGTCTAAATTCTCCATAACCGAGCACATAAAAGATACGAATTGTCCCTCTTTTCCTTCATCATCTGAGATATGTGGGAGAGTACGGAAAAATGCTATATCTTCAGTTATATCCTTACCTCGACCACGCGGGAAAGCTGCCATAGCAAGTGTCTTCATAGCCATATTGACAGTAGGACGGTCATCAGCTTCGGCTGCAAGGTGCAGACTGCGTTTCAAAGTAGTAAATAATGTATCGGTAAGAAGGGAATCGCTATGCGTGGATAACTGGATTTCATATTCTCCGGCAAGTCCGAGGAGAGCTTGAGCCAGACGGTCCTTGAGGTTGTGCTTTTCAGCAAGGTTAGCCGCACGGCTATAAGCGGTGTAGGCTTTTGCGTAGTCATTATATTGCTTAGGATAATTATAGTCCCGGCCTATATGGATATCACCGAGATGCAGAAATGCATCCGTCAGCGGACGGACATCTTTGTCTGAAATCCGTTTGTGTATATCGAAATCAGCTACCATAAGATTAAGCAGTACAAAGGCTGCTTCAATACTGTCAGTATTCAGCAATCTCTCAGCTTTGCGTAACTGTTCCTCTTTGCCGAGATCAAAATCCTGCGGGTCAAACAGCTCTCCGCTGGCACGTACCGATACTATGGCAAGTACAATACAAGCCACAACAACAGCAATTTTCAGCCAGACAGAGGAAAGTGTATGTTTCAGACTTCTTAGGATAGTCATGCTTAAAAAACTCATAAATAGTCGGATTATTGTAAAAAAACACGTTTATATAGGTCTCAGAACGTTAAAAAACACGTCTCGGAACAGGTGTAATTGAAAAAGTATAGCCGAAGTTATACAGAGTAACTACATTTGTAGCCAGAAATAACAAACTATACCAAATCCCCCAATCATTATGAGGCGACCATTACTTTTTACAGTCTGTAGCATTATGGCTGTCGGGTCTGTGCTGATGACTACACAGGCAGGCGAGACACTTGCACGCAAGGCTCTGACTCAACTCAGTTCGTTCACAACTACCGGCAAGACAGTAACAGCTGAAACGGAAGCAACCGATTTCGGCCGTAGCCTACTTGAGACATGGCAGCGTGCCGGTGTTGAGCTCCCTATGCCAGCTGAACGTATAAAAACGTTACGCAAAGGTGTAAGCCGTCTGTCCGCTACTCCTGATGTCGAGTTACCCGATAATATGCGTTTTACAGGTTTTCTTCAATATAGCAATGTCGATGGTAAAATACGTCTGCCATACGGTCTTTACACATTCTCACAGAGCAGCGGTCTGAACCGTAGTATTGAACATGAAGTCGAGGCAAGTATTAACGGAGGCGGTTTTTATACCGGTAACCGTCTTTGCGGTATGTCGAATACACAGATACCTGTCGGTAATGATCCTGACTATTCCTGGTATTACTATGTTTGGGATACAGATACGTGGCAACTAACTGATGAACCTGTTCGCAATGCTTTTGACATGATGGCCAGCGGCGGTGTGGATACAGACCCTGTCAGTGGCAAAATATACGGTATAACCACTGGCGATAGCGGTCCCACAAATCTGGTAGTACTTGATCCGGAAACTCTTACACAGACTGAAGTCGGCGATCTTTATCCGGAAGTATCGCACGCAGCGGCTTTTGCTATAGGCAATGATGGTGTAGGTTATGTCCTTGACCGCAACGGTATGTTCTGTAAGGTAGACCTGCAGCAAGCTAAGGCTACTGCTATCGGCCGGATAGATTTTGAATTTTATGCCGCCCTTCAGAGTATGACTTTTGACCGTCGTACAGGTAAACTTTATCTCGCTGCTTCGGAAGGTGACTTTGAAACCGGAGAAATGTATGGTCGTCTGTGTGAAGTGAATCTTGAAGATGCTACTACCAAGCTGGTAGGTTACTTCCCTGAGTCAGAGGAATACACTGTACTACATGTGGTGTATGACCCTGAAGCGGATGCTCCGGCTGACATAACTGATCTGACTGCCGAGTATTCCGATGCCACATCAGATGCTGTGATTAGCTTCACTGTTCCTTCCGCAACGTTTAGCGGTAATATGCTGACAGGTGATGTTAGTTACAGTATATTTGTCGGCGATGCAGATAAGGCTGTTGTAACTGGTAATGCTGCTCCCGGCGAACAGGTACAGGTAAGTGTGACTCCCGAACAGGGCCGTACCAAATACATAGTAGTATTAAGCAATACCGCTGGTGAAGGCCGACGTAATGCCATCGCTTCATGGGGTGGTGAGGATACACCGGCTGTAACATCTGTTACTGCAGATGCTGACAGCAACGGTAATGTGACTCTCAGTTGGCAGACAGGAGGTGCTAACGGAGGTTATGCAGATATGAAGGGTATCAGTTACACTATCTACCGTTTCCCTGGTCCGACTGTAATAGCCGAAAATTTTGAAGGCACCTCATATACAGATAATATCAGTACTGAACTTTACAGCGGCTTTGTCTATAATATTGTTCCGGTACGTGAATGGCGTTATTTCCAGGGTATGAAGTCTGTGCCGGTCTATGGCGGTACGGCCCGCGAATTACCGTATAAGCAAGACTTCGAGAGCGAGGAAGCGGCTTATGATTTCATGCTGCTTAACAGTGACCCTAAAGGCTGGGAACTTGCTCCCGATTGGGGAACAGGAGGAGTACTGTGGCATAATTCCTCACCTTATCATGATGGAGACTCATGGGCGTTGACACCTGCATTCAGATTTGAAGACGGATCCACATACAAGATTACTTTCAAAATCGGACGAATTTCTGAATATAATAATGAGATACTGTCAGTAGCTGTTGGAGAAGGTACAGATACAGATAACTATCAGACTCTGCTTGATAATTATGCCGTACAGTCGGTATTCTTCTATGATCACGACAATATAAGTCTTGTTTATGAATGTCGTAAGAGTGGTGATTACCATGTAGGTCTCCACGCATTGTCTCCGCGCAATCAGTCGTCACTCATTATTGATGATTTGAGTATAGAACAGGGTCTGTCGCTGAATGTCCCCAAAGCAGTGAGCAATCTGAGTGTTACGCCCGGAGCCGGCGGTGAGCTGGTAGCTACGGTTTCGTTTACTACTCCTGTCAGCACGGTCGGTGGTGCGGAGCTTGGTAGTCTTGATAAAGTGACTGTTTATCGTGAAGGTACCGATGAACCGGTAGTCACACTTAACGATGCCAAACCCGGTGAGGAATATGTGGTAGCTGATGAAGATGCTATGAACGGTCGCCTTACTTATCGTGTCACTGCGTGGAACGAGAGTGGTGAGGGAGAAAGTACTTCAGCCGAAGTATATGTTGGTATTGACCTGCCTCAGGCTCCCGGCAATATTACTATGCATGACAATCTTGACGGTACAGTGACTCTGGGCTGGAAAGCAAGTGCTACAGGTGTGAACGGCGGTCTGGTTGATCTTGATGAAGTGACATATACAATTTATTACCTTGAAGATGAGACTCTCAAGCCCCTTATGACTGATATTGAAGATACGGTATGTACGGTAGGTGGTATTCCGCAGACAGGTCGTCAGGGCTTTATGTTCCTTTTTGTAACCGCTACAAATGATATGGGTGAGAGTAAGGCCAGCGAATGTCCTGTAATTACTACGGGTGAAGCTTATAAAGTGCCCTTTATGGAAGGATTCAGAGAACTTGAAGGTATATGGCGTCCTGAGGGTGAAGACGTAAACTGGAATCTGTATTCGGGCATGTCGGCTGACGGTGATAATTACCTGATGGGTGCTCGTGCAAATGATTACAATGTCCGTGGTGCTCTGCGGTCAGGCAAGTTCTCTGTCAAAGGTGTAGCAAATCCGAAGATAGCTTTCTCTTTCTACGGTGTGCCCGGTACTGATAACCGTATTATCCTCTCACTATGTCGTGAAGGCGGTGCACCCGAACAGCTTATAGATATACATTTCGCCTCTATGGAAGGTCCCGAAGGATGGCGTATGTGTCTGGCTGATCTTTCGTCTGTAGCTGATGCCGAATATTTCAATCTTCTGTTTGAAGTTGAATTCAATGATGAAGAAGAGGACAGATTATATATTGATGACATTAATGTCCGTAATGTCCCGGAGCATAATCTGAGTGCTGTTGTGATTCCCCAGAACCGTACCACCGCCGGCGAAGAAACTCGTATTGATGTTCAGCTTCATAATGTAGGTACTTCTGTTGAATCAGCTTACAAGGTAGAAGTATATGTAGACGGTGATTACTTCACTACTCTTGATGCTGTTGAGATGATGCCTTTCGACCGTGCTCAGCTCAGTTGTATTTATCCTGTAGCTGTTCTAAGTTCTGATAAACTTGATGTAAAAACAGTTCTTGTAGATTCTTCAGACAGTATAGCTGAGGATAACGAATCAACTGGCAGTATTATGGTAACTGCTCCGCTTTATGAAAGTCCCGCTACTCTTGAAGCTGAAGATAATAACGGTGCTACCTTGCTTGAATGGCAGGCTCCTGAAGATCCTGAATTGGTAACAGAAAGCTTTGAAGGATATGAATCATTCATTTATGATGATTTTGGTGATTGGAAAGTAGTTGATGGTGACGGTATGGCTACTATGCCGGTAATCAATAATTACTACCCCGGCACAGGAGGTCAGGCAGCGTTCTTCACTGTAGATTTTGCTTCGTTAGGTTACGATATGGACAGAAATCCTGAATTGTCAGGCCATACCGGTACTGCCTATGTAGCCTGCACACGTCCGCAGACTCTGCAGAATGATGACTGGCTGATTTCACCTGAGCTGAACGGTGAGGCACAGACCATTACTTTCTATGCTAAAACTTTCGGTGCCGTAATGGATGAAACTGTCGAGGTTCGATATTCAACTACCGGTAACGGTGTAGATGACTTCAGTGAGACTATTACAGAACTTACTCTTAGCACTGACTGGGAAGAAGTGATGATTGAGTTACCGGAAGGAGCACGTTATTTCGCTCTGCATTGTATATCATTCTATGGGGGTTTAACTATGGTAGACGATGTAACTTACCGTGCTGCCGGACGTGAAGTTATAGGTTATAATATTTATCGTGATAATAATCTGCTTGCTACAGTAGATGCTTCGACATTGAACTATACCGATACTACTGCAACCGACGATGCTGTCTACAGAATTACAGCCGTATATGCCACTGCCGAGTCTGCACCGGGCAATGAAGCACGTGTATCGGAGGTAGAAAATATTATCTCGAACATATCTCATGTAGCAGTCTCTGAAGGCACACTTACAGTAAGCAATGCCAATGGCCAGCTTATTAGTGTTGTCAGCATAGATGGAAAGGTAATATACCATGCTAAAGTCGCTGATGTAATGTCTTTACCTCTGTCTCATGGAGTCTATGTTATTACAATTGGTGAAAAGTCTATAAAGGTAATGGTTGACTAATATTTTCATCATTACAGAATTGCAGTATTATAAAGGTCACAGCCTGTATGTTTTCAAAAACATACAGGCTGTGACCTTTATAATACTGTCTTTATATTTACCTACTTTAAAAAGTCTGCATGTCGTCAAGAGTCAGTAGTCTCGAGTCAATTTCGTAATCCGGCAAGACTTTATGACTCAGATGTTCGATTTTTGTTCTGAACTGTTCGGGGCGGAAATTCTTGCTCTGACGTTTCACTTCGGCTACGTATGCCTTTTTCTCTTTTGTAGCGGTTAAGGCTACAATATCAATTTCCCACTGCTGGCCTTTAGCACCCTTTGCTGTATTCCACCAACCACCTATTATTTTGAATTGTCCGCTTTCTTTCATTTTCTGCCGAAACCATATCTCAAGTGTCAGACCTGAATAAGTAGGATAGTCTGACAATACCGTCTCATAAAGATAATGGTAATTGCCCATCTGAATCACATCCTGATTACGTGCTATATAACGAAACCAGAAACGGAGAAAGTTATCAGTGATTTCGTAATGTACATTCTGACTCCGCTCTTTTGACAGAACAGGACGTTTTTTTGATATAATTTCGTAATCTTCTTCCAATCGACTTAACATCCCTCCTATACTTGGTTCGCCGATAGCCTCAGCAATTTCCGGTGCGGTATTACGGCCTGAAGCTATGGCGGTCAGAATTGAGAAATAGTTACCGTATTTTTTACCGAATTCCTGTATAAGTAAAATATTCCCTTCTTCAAGAAATATTGAATTTTCTTCAGTTACTCTTCTGATTATATCACTCACTGTATAAGCTTTCCGGTCCATAAGTATCTCAACATATTTAGGTACGCCACCTGTGACAGTATATAGAGCGAGAAGATCATCGTTTGTATAATCCGCTTTGTGTTCTTTCAGAATTTCAGAAAGAACAGACGTGTCAAAAGGTCTTATTTTCATTACCGTATCACAACGTCCGTATAGCGGTTCATTATAATCAAGAAATATTTTATGCATCAGAGTATAGACGGACCCTGACGCAATGAAATTAATGTGGGTACTATCCTTGAACCTATCCCAAATATCCTGAATACCGCTGAATATAGCCGGATTAATATTATATAGTTCCTGAAATTCATCTATGACAAGATTAAATTTTTCAATCCGTCCGAGCATAATTATTTGTGCAAATAGCTCAACGAATGAACGTATTCCTTTTGGGAACGGAACGTTTAGGCTATTTGTAACTGATTCTGCAAACATCTGACACAAAGCAGCTTCATTATTGCGACTTACGAAAAGATAGACGGTCGGCGTATCTTCGCAACTTTTTAGTATGAGTTTGGTTTTTCCGATACGTCTGCGTCCGGTGATTACAGTAAGCTGTGAATGATTATCAAATGAGCGTTGACGGATTTCTGCCAGTTGTTCCAATTCTTTTTCTCTATTATAGAACTTCATACGTTTTGCTAAATTATTTTTATGAGAATATGTACAATATAGAATTACAAATGTAAGTATTTATTTTAAGG
>CAMWVA010000111.1 GCA_947177575.1 uncultured Porphyromonadaceae bacterium
GCAGTAGAATTACACAATGCCGATGCCATGGCCAATTATGGTTATTATTTTATTATATTATAGCTAAGAATTTACCAGATTCCTAATTACCATATATAGGTAGAATTAGTAATAAAATAAGAATTTTTACTTGTAGGCATATCTTCAAGAAAATGGGGCAAGTATCTATAATACAAAAAGGAGTACATTTTGGGACTGGAGAAAATATAGAGATTGGAAATTTTTCTGGTATTGGTAAAAATGCTTTAATCCCCTCTAATATAATTATTGGAGAATATGTAATGATAGCACAAGATCTATTTATTATAGCTAATAATCATAAATTTGATAGAATTGATACACCTATGTTACTCCAAGGTTATTCAGAAAGAAAACAAGTAATTATTGAAGATGATGTTTGGATTGGGGCACGAGTTATTATAAATCCTGGAATTAGAATAGGTAGAGGAAGTATTATTGCTGCTGGTGCTGTAGTTACACGAAATGTAAATTCCTATAGTTTAATGGGCGGTGTTCCAGCACATGAAATAAGTAATCGTAGAGTATAAAATAAATTTAAATGTTACAAATTATAGATTCATATAAAATCATAAATACTTATGAAATAAATCTTCTGATTCGGCTACTGAGACTATAATATCATCCGATTATAGATAAAATATAGGAATTACAAACATTGTAAAGGCAAGTGAATAAAAACTATTATACGAATAATGACACAATAGAGAGTTCTGGCATAACCCGTATCCCCTTAGCGACTTGGACCTAACAAGACTAATACTCCTATGCTCTCTGACTACTTCTTGCAAGCAGACGTTAGTGAGTAACTTTACGACTGAGAATTTAACTGAGTCTAGATACAGCTCGAATAAATCTTTTCATTTGTCAGCAATGCCACTACTTAAATGCTGATACAGTTTATCAAGAAAATATATTAGGAGCAGAGTCTATATTTTGTCCGAAACAGGACACCTTGTTTTGTGGATATTACATTATAGAGCGAAATAATGCGAATACACTCATAATAGTCTACCAAAGTAGTTCTCTAGTTATAGAAAGATGAATGAGAGTAAGTAATTCATTACTTCGGATATTTCGTATATTGTAGGCTTTATTAATAGAATAATAAACTTAAACGATAGCGGTCATTAAACGTAGTAATTCAATTTTGACTTATATTAGTGAAAAAGTTTAATATGTCTCTCACAGCACGAGAACTTGGAGTGTTTACTCCAATAAGTCGATAGTAACATAGCTACCGACAACATATAGCGGTTTACTAACTTTAGTGATAAATATTCCAAAAATTGCTGGAAATGTACACTGTAACGGCGTATTCATCTACGGTATCTGTAAGCTTATAAGTTCATCAATAACGCAAGTAGCCAATACCTGCACCTTTACAATAGTGGAGTCTAAAATCGGTGTGGCGTCGACCAAGACCTTTTTATAGTTTAGGTTATGGTGTTGGCTACGCTCGCCTTATCGGTAGATCTGTCGAGAAGTCAGTACAAAACATATCTATAAAATTACTCGTGTTTTCAACTGTTTGTTAAGCTGATAGAAAAGATTCTATATTCTGATATATTCTGATAACTTGGTATGTGAGTCTTTACTGTACAGTAATACGCCGATTATCTTCATCAGCCCGTAAACAAACTTCACAAGAAAGTACTTTCAAATATAAAGTAGATCAACACCTATCAAGGTACAGTCGTAGCTATGCCTTATTTGTAGGCAATATGTTTCTTCTATAATAAATATTATGCTAGAAATAGCACTATCTTCTACTATTATGTATGCTATTCTAAAGTATCTCTTGACCTATTAGTCAACAAAGACTGTGTGTAGATATAGCACGTATTTTCGCTATGTTTGTCATTATAAAATAAATGAATAGTTAATATCTATACCATGCAAATTATATTACTTTCAGGAGGTTCAGGTACAAGACTATGGCCTCTGTCGAATGATGCGCGATCGAAACAGTTTTTGAGACTTCTGCCTGTTGAAGGGAGTGACAAGCTTGAGTCAATGGTCCAGAGAGTGGTACGGCAGATTCGAGAGGCTGACCTTAAGGCATCTGTGACAGTTGCGACTTCAGTGACTCAACAGGATTCTATTCTTGCTCAGTTAGGAACAGAAGTGAGTGTTGTGACGGAACCTTTAAGACGTGATACTTTTCCGGCTATTTGTTTGGCCTCAGAGTATCTTTCTAAAGAGAAGGGGTGTGAGGAAAATGAGATTATTGTCGTAATGCCCTGTGATCCTTATACGGAAAGCGGATACTTCCGTACAATCGCTGAGATGGCTAAGACTGTGAGTAAAAATGTTGCCGAACTGGTACTGATGGGTATTAGGCCTACTTATCCGTCATCTAAGTATGGATATATTATTCCTGGCCAACCCTTAGGAAAAAATGCTCTTGCTGTACGCCGTTTTACCGAAAAACCTGATGCTGCCAGTGCTGAAAAGTTTATCGAAGAGGGTGCTTTCTGGAATGGCGGAGTATTTGCTTTTAGGTTGAGGTATCTGACTGCAATAGCCGAGAAGTATGTGAATTATCCGACTTTTAAGGAGATGCGTGAGCATTATGGAGATTTTCCGAAAATCAGTTTTGACTATGAGGTAGCTGAAAAAGCTAAATCAGTTGCTGTTGTACCTTTCGATGGAGAATGGAAAGATCTGGGTACATGGAATATTCTTACCGATGAGTTGGCAAAGTGGTCATACGGAAATGTGACTACTGACGGTACGGGCGAGAATACCCATGTTATCAATGAACTGGATTTACCACTGATGTGTATAGGTACAAAGAATCTGGTTGTAGCTGCTTCACCCGATGGCATACTTGTCACTGAAAAGAGCCGTAGTGAAGAGATAAAAGCGTTTGCAGATAAACTGAAACGCCGACCTATGTATGAAGAACGTCGCTGGGGAACGTACAGAGTGATAGATTTTGTAGAATATGCTGACGGTTTTAGTAGTCTGACGAAGCGTCTGAATCTGAATCCAGGTTGTTCAATCAGTTATCAGCAGCATACTTATCGTGATGAGGTATGGACATTTATTGATGGTGAAGGCGAAATTGTACTTAACGGAGAGCGTCGTAAGGTAAATCGTGGAATGACAGTTCATATTCCTAAAGGAATGCGCCATGCACTTCGAGCGATAACTCCATTGTCTTTTATTGAAGTACAAACCGGCTCAAATCTTGTTGAGACTGATATTATACGTTATCCTTTTGAATGGACTTAAGAGCAAACTAACTACATAAAAATCAGTTGGGAAATAGAATTAATTCTATTTCCCAACTGATTTTTATGTAGTTAGTTGCGGCGGCTGAGGTGGTGACGGAGGGTGTCGGGGGTAAGGTTGCGGCGGGCGGCGTAGCGAGTGAGTTGGGTGTTGTCGAGGGGACCGATGCTGAAGTAGCGGGCGGCGGGGTGCCAGAGGTAGAGGCCGCAGATGGTTGAGGAGGGGATGAGGGCGCCGTTGGGGGTGACTTCGATGCCGAGGTCAGGAAGGGGGAGTAGGGCGGTGATGTCGTGCATGAGGCTTTGATCGGGGAGAGAGTCGTAGCCTATGGCGGGGCGGATGCCGGTGTAACGGCCAGCGAGTATTTCCTGTGTGCTGAGGTGTTCGTCGGGAGCGTATGTCCAGAGCTGGCGGCGCACGAGGGTGTGGAGCCATTCGGAGGCAGCTTCGGCGAGTCGGTCGCAGAGGGACTGGAGCAGGAGGGCTTTGTAGTCATCGCCGGCGGCACGGAAAGTTGCGAGTCGGTCGGCTTCGCCGTGTCCGGCTGTGACTATGAATACACCAACATAGTCGGTACTTTCTTTGGCACAGGCAGGCTTAGCGTTAGCACATTCATTATTTTTTTTAGTACAAGCAGCCTTGCTATCGGTATAGTCGGTGCTTTCTGTAATGTGGTTAGTGTTTTTGTCAGCCGGGCGTACCATATCGGCGAGTGACCATGTGCGGCTGCCGTCGTCGGTTTGGCGGCGCAGCATAGGGAGGACGACGTTGCCTTCAGGGGTGTGGAGAATGATGGAGTCGGAATTAGATGAGGCTTCGGTGATGCGTACTGCACCACGTATCAGGTCGGCGTCTTCGTCGATGAGGTGCTGAAGCATGGCACGGGCATCGGTGTATAGGCGTAGGGCTTCGGTGGCTTTGGGGTCGTTGCCGTGACGAGCTGTCCATGCGGCTATGCAGCCGGCGCAGCCGTCCCACGGGAAATCTTCGAGCCAAGGACCGGTGAGACGCCATGCGTGTAGCAGCATCCTGTAATTGATGAAAGGCGCTACCTCGGCGATAGGGATATGAGCGTTGAAATACTCGCGTTGTACGGGTACGGGTGAAGGTTGACTCCAGTCAAGTTTCGGAGCACGTGCTTTAGCTTCGTCAAGAGAGAGCAGCGGTTTTTCCTGCGCCTCGTAACGCTGTCTGAGGTCAGCATATTCACGCTGTAAGGCTTCTATATAGTCTGCGGCTTCATCGCCCATAAGACGGGCTGCTATGACGGGATTGCGGGCCGCGTCGGAAGCGTGCACTACAGGGCCGCTATAGACCGGTGCTATTTTCAGCGCGGTATGCAGACGCGAGGTAGTGGCACCGCCTACAACCAACGGTATACGCAGACCGGCGGCTTCCATAGCTTCGGCTACCTTTACCATCTCAGCTAAAGAGGGAGTGATAAGGCCGGAGACACACACCATGTCGGCTTTTTCGGATATGGCAGTGCTGACTATCTGTTCGGCTGGTACCATAACGCCAAGGTCAACTATACGGTAATTATTACAGGCCATTACTATCGCCACGATATTTTTACCTATATCGTGTACATCGCCTTTGACCGTAGCGAATACGACTGTGCCGGCTGTACCTGTTGCTGATACGGTGTTCTGGTCGTGGATATATGGTTCGAGTATATCCACAGCCCGCTTCATGGTACGGGCTGTCTTGACTACCTGCGGCAGAAACATCTTACCTTCACCGAAGAGGGTGCCGACACGGTCCATACCCTCCATAAGCGGACCTTCGATTATGCCTACGGCTGTATGGCCTGCCTTCAGAGCTTCGTCAAGGTCGGAAACAATGTTGGAGCTGTCACCGCTTATTACGGCATCGCGCAGGCGTTCCTCGACATTACGGCTGTCATTTCCGCTGCTGGCAGCCGATGTTACCGGAGCACCACCTTTTTCGGTGGCATGAGCGGCAGCATAGGCGGCAAGTTTGTCAGCAGCACCATGACGCCGTGCGAGCACGACATCTTCGATGAGTGTGCGCAGAGTCGGTTCGATGCTTTCGTAAGTTACGGAAGTAGCCGGATTAAGTATAGCCATGTCAAGACCTGCGGCTATGGCGTGGTAGAGGAACACCGCGTGCATAGCTTCACGCAGAGTATTGTGACCCCGGAAAGCAAAAGAAAGGTTGCTGACTCCACCGCTTGTGAGTGCACCTGGGAGATTATCCTTTATCCACTTGACAGCGCGTATGTAATCTATACCGTAGCGGTCGTGAGTCTCGATACCTGTGGCAACAGCCATTATATTGGGGTCGAATATTATGTCGTGCGGTTCAAATTCCGCTTCCTGTGTAAGTAGTCTGTAGGCCCGTTCGCAAACGGCTATTTTACGTTCATAAGTATCGGCCTGACCATCCTCATCGAAAGCCATAACTACTACTGCCGCACCTAAGGTACGGGCACGGCGAGTGTGATGCAAGAAAGCCTCCTCACCCTCTTTGAGCGATATGGAATTGATTATACCTTTCCCTTGCAGACATTTCAATCCGGCTTCGGCTACCTTCCAGTCAGAAGCATCGACCATTACCGGTACACGGGCTGTGTCCGGGTCAGAAGCGAGGTAATTGAGAAATACAGTCATCTCCTTCTCGGCGTCAAGCATGGCATCGTCCATATTGATGTCAAGCATCATGGCACCGTCAAGCACCTGTTTCCGTGCTACCTCAAGAGCTTCATCATACTTCTTCTCTTTGATAAGACGCAGAAATTTACGGGACCCAGCCACGTTGCAACGTTCTCCTATATTGACGAAGTTATTGGCACGGCAGACTTCGAGAGGTTCCAGGCCGGCAAGGCGGAGATTAGTCGGCCGGCCGTTCTTCTGATGAGGTATGGCATTTTCAGCCACTTTTCGCAGCGCGGCTATATGGGCAGGAGTGGTACCGCAGCAGCCACCGGCGATGTTTACCAGTCCTTCGGTGAGCATCGGAGTAACATGAGCAGCGAAAGATTCAGGTGTCTCAGCGTAATTACCTAAGCGGTCAGGTAGTCCGGCGTTGGGGTGACAACTAACATAGCCGGATGCGACTTCAGCGAGTGCGCGCAGATGAGGCAGCATGTCAACAGCACCGAACGAGCAGTTCAGTCCAAGACTGACTACCGCATCGCAATGAGCAACAGAAGCAGCGAAAGCTTCGAGAGTCTGGCCCGTCAGAAGCCGGCCGCTACGGTCGGAGACAGTAGCCGAAACCATTATACCAACCTCAACACCGAGCCGCCGCATAGCTTCTGCGGCACCGTCAAGACCGGCTTTGAGATTGAGCGGGTCGAAAACTGTCTCGAACAGGAGCAGGTCAACACCTCCTTCGAGTAATGCTGTAGCTTGTTCGAGATAAGCGTCACGCAATTGGTCGTAGGTGACGTTGCGAAGTCCGGGGTCAGCTACATCAGGACTCATCGAAGCGGCACGGTTGGTGGGACCCATCGAACCGGCAACACGTATAACACGGTCCGGGTTATGCTGCATGAATTCGTCGGCCACACTACGTGCTAAACGTGCACCGGTGCAGTTTATATCACTGACAAGATGCGCTGTGGCATAGTCAGCCTGAGAGATAGCGTTTGCGTTGAAAGTGTTTGTACTGAGTATGTCGGCACCGGCCTCGACGTAGGCACGATGTATATCAGTCACTACGTCAGGTCGTGTCAGGCATAGAATATCGTTATTACCGGTCTGGGCGGGCATAGACGGGTCGCAGACGTCGCCTCGGAAGTCTGCCTCTGTCAGAGCACGGGCCTGAACCATAGTGCCCATAGCGCCGTCGAGTATAAGGACGCGCTTAGACGGCTCGCCGCCGAGATTGCGCGGGGTGTGTGAAAGCATAGGAGGTGTGAGTGTGATGAATGGGATGAGTGTGATAAGTGAGATAAGTCTGATAAGTGGGATAAATCTGATAAGTTTGATAAGTCTTATAAATCGTATAAGTCTTATAAATCTTATAAAACTTATATGAGTTATCAGAATTATAAATCTTATAAAACTTATCAGAATTATCAAACTTATACGACTTATCAGACTTATAATTCTGTCAGAAAATATCGCGTGCTACCCGGGCCACACTGTCAGCTACCGACATGGTGTAGAAGTGTATGCCGGGCGCACCGCCAGCAATCAGTTCGCGGCATTGCTGGCGGCACCATTCCACGCCGATTTCTCTAACTTCGCGGTCATCGGCTGCCCGACGTACCTGCGCTGCAAGCGGTTCGGGTATGTCGATACGGAATGTACGCGGCAGTCCGGAGAGATGAGCCTTTCTTGAGATAGGTTTGATTCCGGGCAGTATGGGTACTGTGATACCTTCGGCACGGCATCTCTCCACGAAACTGAAATAGCGTGAGTTGTCAAAAAACATCTGCGTGATGAGGTAGTCGGCACCATTTTTTATCTTTTCTTTCAGATAGTATATATCCGAATCCATATTAGGTGCTTCCTCATGTTTTTCGGGATAGCAGGCCATACCGTAGGAGAACGGCGTGTCTATACCTTCTATTTTGGTGTCGTCGAGTCCTATACCCTGATTAAACAGATTTATTTGTTCCTGAAGGTCGGAAGCATGTTCGTGATAGAGATGAGCTGATTCCGCAAGACTCCCGGCTGATTTATTGTCGCCTCTGAGTACTAATAGGTTATTAATACCAAGAAAATTAAGGTCAAGCAAGGCATATTCCGTCTCTTCTTTCGAGAAACCACGACATATAATGTGGGGTACGGGTATAAGGCCATACTTATTCTGTATAGCTGCTGCAATAGCTACTGTGCCGGGACGTTTCACCACACTTACGCGACGGTGTGTGCCGTCAGGAAGCGGTTTATAGATGTATTCGCTGTGATGTGAAGTGATATTGACAAACTGAGGTTCAAAC
This sequence comes from uncultured Porphyromonadaceae bacterium, assembly GCA_947177575.1. GTDB lineage: Bacteria > Bacteroidota > Bacteroidia > Bacteroidales > Muribaculaceae > Lepagella. The sequence continues at coordinate 8,174 of CAMWVA010000111.1, forward strand.
TCGCGCAGTCGCTCAATTATGTCATACACCTTATAGATACTGTTTCCCTTAAGTGGAGGCAGTATCTCAAACGAGAATACCGGCTGACGGCTCTCGTTAATAATGTCTATGATTCTTGTCACCGCACTTATACTTTTTCAGTAGCTGACTGTTGCCTTAGACTGTCCACAGCTTCACGCAGACGCCCGAGAGCTTTGGTAAGAGTGGAACGCGGACAACCTACATTAAGACGCATGTGTCCCTCACCGCCATGTCCGAACATTTCACCGTCGTTGAGCGCAAGTCCGGCTTTGTCGACAAACAGAGCATTAAGACTGTCATGGTCAAGTCCTAATTTTCGGCAGTCGAGCCACACAAGAAACGAAGCCTGCGGACGCAGAGGCTTTATCTCGGGTATATATCTGTTGCAGTAGTCTTCGACATAACGCACATTATCTTCAACGTAAGCAAGCATCTGTGACAGCCATTCCTCACCTTCACGGTATGCAGCTATTGTAGCTATAGGAGCGAAGAGAGTAGGGTCTGCAAGTTCGTTGGCCTCAAGCCAGCTGTAGAAACGACGACGCAGTTCCGGGTCGCTCACTACAGAATATGAGCTTACCACACCTGCTATATTGAATGTCTTTGACGGTGCACCGAAGGTTATGCTGATAGAGGCAGCTTCCGGACTGACAGTAGCAAAGGGAACATGCTTATTCCCGAACAAAGCCATATCACTGTGTATTTCATCGCTTATCACTACTATGCCGTTACGCTTGCAGATGTCGGCCACACGCCGCAATGTGTCGGCATCCCAGACTATTCCGGCAGGATTGTGAGGATTTGACAATATCAGCAGTTTACAACCCGGAGCAATTTTCTCCAGATGCTCAAGGTCCATAGCATAACCACCGTCGGGAAGTTCCTTAAGAGGATTCTCAACTACCTGCCTTCCGTTCAGGCGTGTTACAATAGAGAAAGGATGATAGACAGGTGTCTGAACTATCACTTTATCGCCGGGTTCGGTAAATGCGTTCATCACCATACCGATACCTTTGACTATACCCGGTATGTAGCTTAACCATTCGGGCTGAAGTTCCCAGCCGTGACGGCGACGTACCCAGTCGATTATAGCCGGACGGTAGTCGGCCGGTTCAATGGTATAACCAAGTACAGGATGGTCAAGGCGCCGGCGCAAAGCATCGATTATAAAATCCGGAGTAGCAAAATCCATATCAGCTACCCAAAGAGGTATAAGGTCAGGATTTCCGTAACGCTCACCGAGCGCATCGGTCTTCAGTGCGCCGCTGCCACGGCGTTCTATTTCGGTATCGAAATTATATTTCTTACTCATGGCTTTTCGGTTGCTCTGTTGCGTCAAGGGCCTGTGAGAGGTCAGCTATAATATCTTCAGGGGCTTCAAGTCCCATAGAAAGACGTATCGTGGTATCGAGCACATCCATTCCGGCACGCTGTTCGGGTGTGAAAGGGCCGAAGATAGTGCTTGCAGGGTGTATGGCGAGTGTGCGATTATCAAAGAGATTAGTGGCACGTTTCACTAACTTCAGTGCATTGATAAAACGGCGACAGGCTTCGGCATCGTTGAGATCTATGGTAAGCATGGCACCGTAAGTATCGCCATAAAGTTCGCCGGCGAGTTTGTGCGTCGGATTGTCAGGCAGACCAAGATAATTTACTTTACGGACTGCCGGGTGATGTTGCAGTGCCTTTGCTACTTCAAGAGCTGTAGCTGCCTGCCTGCGATAGCGTACACCGAGAGTCTCGAGACCGACGGTCTGCATATAGGCAGCATGTGGTGTCATGTAAGCTCCGAGATTGAAAAGTATCTCCTTTTTGATACGCGTAGTGAGTTCGGGCCAGTGACCATAATCTATTATTAGTCCGCCGAGGCTGGTGGCACCGCCGGAAAGGTATTTTGTACTTGACACTATCTCGAAATCTATACCGAGAGTAGAAGCATTAAATTCCGTAAAAGGTATCATTGTGGTATCAGCTACAAGCGGACAACCGGCTTTCCGAGCTATTTCGCCAAGACGTCGCACATCGGCTACTTCCATCTGGGGATTAGTAATAATCTCAAGGAATATGCAGCAGGTCTGTGCATCTGTGGCAGCTTCCACGGCTGCCGGGTCGGTAAGATCTACCAAACGGGCCTCCACACCTAAACGTCCGAGTGTCGAAGTAAGCATCGAGTAGGTATTGCCAAACAGATGTCGCGAACTTACTATATTGCCGCCCGCACGTGCTACGGCAAAAAGCATAGCGCTTATAGCTGCCATACCTGAATTGAAGGCCGTCACAGCCGAAGCACCGGTGAGAGCCTGCACTTTCTGTTCAAGATGTGTCACTGTAGGATTACCGACACGCGAGTAATCCGGCATATCGGTACGCCCGCAGAAGGCGTCTGCCATGCTGTCGGCGTCATCAAACTCAAATGCCACCGAATGATAGACCGGCATCGAGAGTGCGTTATAAGTGTCCTGACGAGGATAAGCTGTATGAATTGCGGTTGTATCTTTCTTCATCGTTTCTACGGAACTTGATTTGTGACTGCAAATTTAGCAATTTTTTTCCGTACCCTTTCCTTTTCACTTCTATCCTTAAGTGAATCTGACCATAAACAGGATAAAATTAGAGTTTCCTTTAAGATTAACATATCATATAATAAATATTTTTACTACTTTTACATTATTAAAAGATGTATTGAAATGAGTAAAAATACTATGGGAACTAAAATGCCCCGTAAACTGGAGCAGAAAATGACAATTATGGGTGAGCAGATTAGACTTGCCAGGCT
>CAMWVA010000112.1 GCA_947177575.1 uncultured Porphyromonadaceae bacterium
TTATGAAACTTCAGCATGAAATTTTCCCAATACGTTTTAGAGGAAAATTATAAAATTATTTTGATACTTCACTAACCAGCCTTTAACTGATTTGATTACCAGCCGGCAAGAGGAATACGTTTCGTCGGTGGTGGGAAAGTAGTATCCAGAGCACGTAGATCTTCCTCACTAAGCACAATGTCGAGAGCTTTGAAATTGTCAATTACATGAGTCGAAGAGGAAGCTTTAGGGATAGCCATTACTCCCTCAAGACGAATAGTCCATGCTAACGCAATCTGTGCCGGAGTTGCATTGTGCCTTTCTGCTATTCTTTGAATAACCGGATTTTTAAGAAGGCGTCCTTCAGCAATGGGAGAATACGCTATTACAGGCATATTATGACTCTGCGACCAAGGAATCAGGTCAAATTCCACTCCGCGTTCTCCAAGATTATATAGTACCTGATTGGCCTTACAATCTACGCCGTTGGGCATATCCATAATCTCTTTTATATCCGGTACATCTATATTGCTTACACCCCAGCGAAGAATCTTACCTTCACACTGAAGCCGTGTCATAGCTTCAATTGTATCTTCAAACGGATGCGGTCCTTTCCAATGAAGCAGGTAAAGGTCAAGTCGGTCAGTATGAAGCCTGCGCAGACTGTTCTCACATGCTCTCACAGTGCCATCGACACTTGCATTTTCAGGAAGCACTTTGCTTACGAGAAATACCTTATCACGTATCCCATCAATAACTTTACCGATAAATTCCTCATTAGCATACATTTCTGCCGTATCAATCATGGTCATGCCAAGATCAATACCGGTAAGAAGAGCTTCCGTCTCCTGCTTACGTTTAAGAGGATTACGACCCATATTCCATGTGCCTTGGCCCAATGAACATAGTTCTGTACCGTCAGAAAATTTAATGACTTTCATATCCGATTAGTCTATAATATTAATATACAGAAAATTTCCACCTTACACAATGTGTGGTTGCCTGTTTTAAATTCTAAATCCTTACAAAAGTTAACCCTCTTTAGGGTTAACTTTTGTTGGTTATTCCTGTTATAGGTTACTTAGAACCTATGGCTTTCAGTTAACTCATAACAGTGTGCAAAGGTAAACAATTTTCAAGAACGGACATTATGAATCATTAAGTAGAAAAAAAGGCATAAATTTACATTTATGTAAAATAACTTTCGTAAATTCGCGTTGTCATAATAAAAAATATTGAGTTATGGGCGAAGTTGAACTCCTGATGGTAAACAGCAGTGAGAGTTGTACGATGTACACAATTCAGTTCCTATCTGATAATATGAGTGAATTTGAAAAGTTCATATCAAAATTTAGAGAAAGTGCTGAATTGAATCCTGATTTTCAAGCTATTATGCGTTTCATAGAACAGATTCTTTCTAATGGAGCGCTGGAACGTTATTTCAGGAGAGAGGGTAAAGTAACCGATTCCGTTGTAGCACTCCCGGTACTGAAATCAAAACTCCGGCTATATTGCCTGCGACTTACAGATAAAATCCTGATTCTTGGAAACGGAGGAGTCAAAAATAGTCAGACATATCAGGAAGATGACACACTGCAGGGTTATGTTATGGACTTGCAGAAGTTCGAGCGTCTGCTTAAACAGGAAGTCCGCTCAGGCAATGTCGAAATAACAGAAAAAGAGATTATAACCGATAAGAATTTTGAATTATGAGAACCGCCAATATCTCTTTACAGGAACTTTTTAACGAAATTCCCCGCGAAAAACGGGAGGAAACACGCCTTTCATTTGCCATTTCAAACAGATTAGCTGCCCTGATGCAGGAAAAGGGTTTAAATAAAAAGCAGTTTGCAGAAGCACTGGGCAAACGTCCCAATGAAATTACCCGATGGCTGAGTGGTGAGCACAATTTCACAATCGCTACTATCGCCATGCTATCTACTTTTTTCGGCCAACCAATAATTGCAGTGCAATAAATAATTTCTAACTCAGGGAGGTTCAGTCAATAGTGATAAAACGACAGTTTGAGAGCTTCCAAAGTTATATTACTTTCAAAAAAACTAAATTGGGTGGCTTGTTGTAATGACAGAATACCATACTATGCTAATTATAGTTTCTGTAAACAACACCAACACTGGCAAAAACTCAAATCGATAACTTGTCTTCAGTTTGTACAGGATGGCGTTGAAATACTAAATCCCGATATATAAAATAACCGAAAGGATTGATACAACATCCTTTCGGTTATTTTATATGGAAATCAGCAGGAGGTCAGACGGTCGAGGCGGTTGTGCATTTTGGCAGCGATACGGTCATTGCAGAGGCAGCCGATACTACCGAGGTGGGTGTGATGAACTTCACGGGTAGGTCGGTAGGCACCTTCCTGCACTTGGGTACCGATAAGGCGGTAGGCATCGCGAAAAGGCATACCGTCAAGTACAAGCCGGTTTACATCCTCAACAGTGAATATATAGTCATAGATATGGTCATCAAGTATACCTTCACGCACACGGATATGGGCAAGCATAAAGGTAGCCATGTCGAGACAGTCTATTAGGGTATCAGTAGCCGGAAACATTATATCCTTCAACAGCTGAAGGTCTCGGTTGTAACCTAAAGGAAGATTGGCAGTAAGTAGAGCCAATTCATTAGGGACTGCCTGAAGACGATTGCATTTGCCACGCATTATCTCGAATACGTCCGGGTTTTTCTTGTGCGGCATGATACTCGAGCCGGTGGTGAGTTCGTCGGGGAAGCTGACAAAACCGAAATTACTGCACATCCACATACACACATCGGCAGCAAGGTGACCTAATGTAGAGGCTATAGCTGCGACGGCAGCGGCTACGGCACGTTCTGTCTTACCACGACTCATCTGTGCGGCTACAACATTATAATGAGGTGAACTAAAATCAAGCAACCGGGTAGTCATTTCGCGGTCGAGCGGAAATGACGAACCGTAACCGGCAGCTGACCCTAAAGGATTCTGATTAGCTATATCGAAAGCAGCACCAAGCAGCAGAGTGTCATCAGCCAGACTCTCAGCGTATGCCCCGGCCCACAGACCGAAGGATGAAGGCATGGCAACCTGTAGATGGGTATAACCCGGCATCAGGACATCTTTATATCTCTCCGATACTTCAAGAAGACGGTCAAACAGCCGTTGTACAGCAGCGGCGATACGACGCACCTCATCGCGGAAGAATAACTTAAGGTCAACTAACACCTGATCATTACGTGAACGACCGGAATGTATCTTCTTACCAACGTCGCCAAGACGTGCGGTAAGCAACAGTTCCACCTGCGAATGAACATCCTCTACCCCGTCTTCTATCACAAATTCGCCACGCTCTATCATCTCGGCTACACGCTCCAGTTCGGCAGTTAGCACAGCCAATTCATCGGCAGTCAGCAGACCGATACTCTCAAGCATCTTGATATGAGCCAAAGAACCCATAACATCATAGCGTGCCAGACGAAGGTCAAGTTCGCGGTCAGCACCTACCGTAAACTGCTCAATCATCTTATCGGGCTCAAAACCCTTGTTCCATAACTGTTTTCCCATTCTGTGTGTTTTGTATGATTATATGTCGGTGCAGACCACCTTCAGAGTATTATATTTCTTATTATAGCCGGATAGAGACGCAAGGCTTCTTCTATTTCGTCAAGACGTACAAATTCGTCGGCTGTGTGCGAACGCTGCGACATGCCGGGACCTATCTTCAGCGAAGGGATACCGTGCATCAGCGCCATGTCGGAAGTTGTAGGTGAGATAAAAGTATTACGACCCTGCTCCACAGCGGCACGTACCAACGGGTGAGTTTCGTCAATTACCGATGCTTGTATACGTGTGGAACGCGGTGTAAGTACCGACCACCTCACAGCCTCGCGCAACAACTCGACTGTCTCGGCATTAGTGTAGGCGTCTGTAGTCCGTACATCGACCACATAACGACATACATCAGGTACAACATTATGCTGCGTACCTGCATCTATCATGGTGACGTTTACTTTTATCGGACCAAGAACAGCGCTACAATCCGGTGCCTCGAAATGGCGCAAACGCTCTATATCCTCAATAGCACGGTATATGGCATTTATGCCTTCATTACGGGCTGCATGACCTGACTTACCGATGACCTCAGCGTCAAGGACAACAAGACCACGTTCGGCTACAGCCGGTTGCATACCGGTAGGCTCACCTACAATCACCATGTCGGGCGTAAGACCTTCAGTCTCTAAATGCGGTAGAAAAGCACGCATACCGAACTCACCCATAACCTCTTCGGCAGCGGTAAGAGCCAACAGCAGATTGACCGGTAATGTTGTGTCATGCCGAAGTGCAAGAAAAGTAGTGGCTAACGATACGACCGAAGCACCGGCATCATTACTACCAAGACCGTAAACACAACCGTTCTCAACTTCAGCACCGAAAGGATCACGTGTATAGCCGCGTGCCGGACGTACAGTGTCAAGATGCGAATTAAGCATCAGCGTAGGACGCGAAGAGTCATAACCCGGTGTCACAGCATAGACATTGTTGTGAAGACGTTTTACATTTGCTACGCCGTTATCACGTAGCCAGCCTTCAAGTAAATCAGCTGTCGCACCCTCCTCATGCGAGAACGACGGACGTCTTATCATTTCACGCAGCAGACTGACAGCCTTTTCGAGTTGCGGAGTATAAACAGTATTCATGCCTGACGTACTATTGTACCTCCTAAGCCACACAAATCAGCAGCACGACATATACGCACTTCCCCTACTCCGTCAGCAGCACATTGCAGAGCATTAGAGAGTTTAGGCAACATGCCGCCTGAAACTTTGCCGCTGCTTCGCAGTTCATCAAAGATAGCTGGCGTGACGAGAGGCACTAAACTCGCCTCATCAGTAAGATCAGTCATAACACCCGGTTGTTCAAAACAGTATGTAAGGCGTACACGGCCTAAGCGTGAAGCGCCTACCGCCAAAGCAGCTGCAACCGAGTCAGCATTACAGTTCAGCAAATTACCATGCCGGTCATGACATATAGCACAAACAACGGGTGTATAACCTGCACTGAAAAGTACTTCAAGGAAACGGTCAGATACAAGGTTGGCATCAATATCACCGACATTACCGTAGTCTATAGGCTCGGCAGGCCGACGGGTAGCCGGTATCAGATCACCGTCAGCACCCGATAGTCCCACAGCCTTACAACCTCGGGCCTGTAATGCAGCTACAATACGCTTATTAAGCAGGCCGGCATATATCATTGTCACTACTTCAAGTGTTTCATCATCAGTGACACGACGTCCGTCTATCATTTTATTCTGAATACCCAACCGCGCACTGAGGCGTGTAGCCTCGCGTCCGCCACCGTGTACCAACACTTTTGGTCTCTCAATAGCGGCGAAATCAGTCAGAAAGGCGTTGAGCGCAACAGGGTCATCAATGACATTACCTCCTATCTTGATTACATTGATTGTTTTATTCATTTTCTATGTATCTTAGCGAGGCAATGACTCCAACAGACGTTTGATTACAACCTGTGCAGAAATTTCACGGTTAGCAGCCTCCGGTATCACTATGCTGCGCTCCGATTCTATTACATCGTCAGTGACAATCATATTGCGGCGTACAGGCAGACAGTGCATAAACCGGGCATTGTCGGTGAGAGCCATTTTAGCAGCATCTACAGTCCAGTCGCGGTCTGTAGAGAGAACCTTACCGTAATTCGGCGCTGTATAGGCTGACCAGTTTTTGGCATATATGAAATCGGCTCCTTCGAAAGCACGTCGCTGGTCATATTCCACACGGGCGTTACCTACGAAAGCCGGGTCAAGTTCATAACCGTAAGGATGAGTTATGACGAAATCATAGTCAGTGGCATTAATCCACTCGGCAAAAGAATTGGCTACTGCCTGCGGCAACGCTTTAGGGTGAGGAGCCCATGTCAACACGACTTTAGGACGCGGCTTGGTCTTAAACTCCTCAATAGTGATAAGGTCGGCAAAACTTTGAAGAGGGTGACGTGTGGCTACCTCCATACTGAATACAGGACGTCCTGAGTAACGTATAAACTGATTAATAACACGTTCTTCGTAGTCCTCATCACGGTCTTTCAGTCCGGCAAACGAGCGTACACCTATTATGTCGCAGTAAGAACCCATAACCGGTATGGCCTCAAGCAGATGCTCGGCCTTGTCTCCGTCCATGATGACACCACGTTCGGTTTCAAGTTTCCATGCTCCTTGATTGACATCGAGCACCATAACGTTCATACCTAAATTCATGGCGGCTTTCTGTGTAGAGAGACGTGTACGCAGTGAGGAGTTGAAGAATATCATCAGCAGCGTACGGTTGCGGCCAAGACCTGTATATGCGAATCGGTTACGTTTTATATCAGCTGCCTCGGCAAGAGCTTTGTCAAGCGGACCGATGTCAGTAACATCTATGAATTTATTCATCTTTTGTCTGATTTGTGTGGTGAGGAAGAATATTTATCAACGGCTTATACATTCAGTGAAAGCCTCAAGAAACCGGTCGGCCTGTTCGCGGCTTAGAGACAAAGCCGGCAGCAAACGCAATGTGCGGGCACCGGCACCGCCGGTAAAGATATGATGTCGGGTCAGAAGTTCTCGGCGCAAACCGGCGCCGTCACGACCTTCAACCTCAAGACCTATCATAAGTCCGCGTCCGCGTACTTGCTCTACTCCGTTGATACCGCTAAGTTTCTCTTTTAGATAAGTACCGGTTTCGGCAGCGTTATGCATCAGATTCTCGTCACGCATAACATCGAGTACAGCTATAGCGGCTGCGCAGGCGAGATGACTTCCGCCGAATGTCGTGCCTAACATACCCTTTCGTGCCTCAATGTGCGGGGCAATCAGTACAGCTGACATAGGAAAACCGTTGGCTATACCTTTAGCCACAGTGATTATATCAGGACGTATGCCGGAATACTGATGAGCAAAGAAGCGTCCTGTACGTCCGTAGCCGGACTGTATTTCGTCAAGTATCAGACAAGTATCGGTAGCAGTACATTCCTCACGCAGCTGACGCAGAAAGTCATCGTCCGGTTCATGTATGCCTGATACTCCTTGTATACCTTCGACTATCACAGCGCAATATTCTTTGGTAGCCAGTTCCCTTCGCACAGCTTCGAGGTCGCCGAGAGGTACGAATGTTACATTGTCAGTGTTATTGAACGGCGCCCTTATATTAGTATTATCGGTAAGAGCAACCGCTCCTGAGGTGCGTCCGTGAAAGGCACCCCCGAATGCAAGTACACGCTGACGTCCTGTAGCGAACGAAGCGCACTTCACAGCGTTTTCGTTAGCCTCGGCACCTGAATTGCATAAAAACAGCGCATAGTCATCATAACCACTCATAGCACCTAAACGGTCAGCCAACTGCTGCTGAAGCGAGTTTTGAACCGAATTGGAATAAAATCCTAAACGGGCTGCCTGTTCTGCTATAGCCTTGACATAACGGGGATGTGAATGACCTATCGAGATGACGGCATGACCACCGTAGAGGTCAAGATACTCTGTGCCGTCAGCCGTATATACATACGAACCGCTGCCACGTACCGGTTCTATATCGTAGAGGGAATAAACATCAAATAATTGCATATCTCTTTGTCTTCTTCGCTTTGGTTTGGTATATCCCGGCTGGATTCAGAAGGCTAATGGCTTCAGGTGCAGTCCGGTACGCCGGTCAAGACCGAGCATTATATTCATATTCTCTATCGCCTGACCTGAAGCACCTTTGAGCAGATTGTCTATAGCGCAACATACAAGCAGCTTATGACCATGCTTACTCACCGATATTACAGCCTTATTGGTGTTTACAACTTGTTTCAGGTCTATATCACCGGGTGCGACAACTGTAAAAGGCGCGTCGGCATAGAAATTTTCATATAGCTGACGGACTTCTTCGGCATCAAGCGGACAATCGAAATGACACACAGCGAAGATACCACGTGCGAAGTCACCGCGCATAGGTACAAAATTGATAACCGGCGCTTCTCCACCTACACGGCTAAGAGTACGACCTATCTCAGCCAAATGCTGATGTGCGAAAGGCTTGTAGACTGATAGATTATTCTGACGCCAGCTGAAGTGAGTGGTTGCACCCGGTTTTACACCGGCTCCTGTCGAACCTGTAAGTGCCGTTACCGACACTTCGGTATCACCGTGCAGCAGCCCGGCTTTGGCTGCGGGCAGCAAGGCAAGCTGTATGGCAGTTGCGAAACAACCCGGATTAGCCACCAGACGTGCCATAGCTATACGGTCACGATTCACTTCCGGCAGGCCGTATACATAGCCGTCGCTTTCATCACGGTAGTCCTGTGCAAGGTCTATGACACGCAGACGCGCCGGAAGCTCATTCTGCTCCCAGAACTCACGACTGTGTCCGTGAGCCGAGCACATAAATAGCACATCAATCCCGTTAAGGTCATAATCTGCACTGAAGTGCAGGTCAGTCTCACCGAGCAAACCGGCATGAACGGCCGTCACAGGCTGCTCGGCATTACTGGTTGAGTGTATAAAGGCTATCTCAACGTCGGGATGATTAAGCAGCAGACGCAATAGTTCGCCGGCCGTATAACCGGCACCGCCGATAATACCTACACGTACGCGGGTGTTCTGTTCTGTCGTCATCACTCGGCACGTCCGTTCTTAACCTGATTGTTGTGATATATCTTCATCTGGTTGCCGAAAATTTTGGTAAATCCTTTCACATCGTCGGCTGTCCATGCTTTATTGACTTCGCCATACTCGCCGAAATCGGTTTTCATCAGGTCGAAGTCTGACGTAACACCTACAAGCGTATAGGAATAAGGACGCAGTTCAATCTCTACAGTACCGGTGACATTGCGCTGCGAACTTTCAAGCATAGCCTCGATGTCGCGCATCACAGGGTCAAGATACTGGGCCTCATGCAGGAACATACCATACCAGTTGGCTACCTGATCCTTCCAATACTGCTGCCACTTGGTGAGTGTGTGTTTTTCAAGCATCTTATGGGCTGCGATAATAAGTATCGGACCGGCTGCTTCAAATCCCACACGTCCTTTTATGCCTATGATTGTATCGCCTATGTGCATGTCGCGGCCTATACCGAAGCGTGAGCCGATACGCTCCACCTCGCGTATGGCCTCTACCTTGTCAGTATATTCGTGGCCGTTGACAGCGGCTATTTCACCTTCGACAAACCCTATGGTGAGGCGTTCAGGCTCTGTGGCTGTCACCTGTGAAGGGTATGCTTCCTCGGGCAGAGTCTGTTCCGAGCGCAGTGTCTCTTTACCGCCTATTGAGGTTCCCCACAGGCCCTTGTTGATAGAATATTCCATCTTCTTAAAGTCAGCCTCAAAACCATGACGACGCAGATAGTCTATTTCGTACTCACGGGTCAGTGTCAGGTCACGTGTCGGCGTTATGATTTCGATACCGGGTGCTAAAATCTGGAATGTGAGGTCAAAACGCACCTGGTCATTACCGGCTCCTGTCGAGCCGTGAGCCACAGCATCGGCACCTATCTTCTTGGCATAGTCTATTATGGCCATAGCCTGAAATATACGCTCCGAACTTACTGATATGGGGTAAGTACCGTTGCGGAGAACATTACCCGCCACCATGTAGCGTATGCTCTTATCGTAATAGTCGCCGGTGATGTCAAGTGTAGCGTGCGAAGCAGCTCCGAGTGCTTTCGAGCGCTCGGCTATGACCTCGAGTTCGGCAGGTGTGAAACCGCCGGTATTGGCTATCGCAGTATGTACTTCATAGCCTAAATCCTCTGTAAGATATTTTACGGCAAATGAGGTGTCAAGGCCCCCGCTGAAAGCGAGCACCACTTTCTTTTTATTCTGTGTCATGTAGGATGTGGGTATGATAAGTCTGTTATCGGATATTGTGTATTTACTGAGGAGATGAGGATTGTTGACTACAACGGCTCAATGTTTGAACACCTTTGTGAGTGTACGCTTCATGCGTGTCATATAGGGTTCGGACTTGGTTTCTTCTGCCGGTGCGACAGTCGAAGGATCAACTAAAGGCTTCTTCGGGTCAAAGAGCATACCGGTACACAGACACATGCGACGGTTATTGCGTTGCAGTATATCGTAGTTGCGGCAGCCTTCACAGCCTTGCCAGAACTCGTCATCGTCGGTAAGTTCGGAGAATGTGACCGGTTTGTAACCTAAGCGTGAATTGAGTTTCATCACCGGCAGTGATGTTGTGATAGAGAAAATCTTAGCAAAAGGGAAACGCAGTCTCGCCAGTTCGAAAGTCTTTCCTTTTATAGCGGCTGCCAAACCGAGATGACGGTATTCAGGGTCTACTATCAGACCCGATGTAGCCACAAAGTCGCCGTGACTCCAGCTCTCTATGTAACTGAAGCCTACCAGACGGTCTCCGTGCACAGCCACGACACTCTTACCACCGTTTATTTTGGAGGTTATATAGTCCGGACTGCGGCGTGCTATGCCTGTACCGCGCTGCAGCGCCGACTCATAGATGAGTCTTACCACAAGGTCAGCGTACCGGCTGTCTTCCGGCTGCGCAAACCTTACGCAGATATCATTAAGATTCATTACCTGTATTGTCTAAAAATCGTGAACGATATGCTTGCGCACACAGCCTTGCTTGAGCTATTCGGATAGAAAATTTATTGACGCTGTATGCGGTTATCTGAAAAAATTGCGACAAAATTAGCAAAATATTCTGACTTACTCACCATCTGATTGCAAATTAAACATTTTTTAACCCCAATGCTCCTCCCTATTATTCCAACAATTACAGGTTTATATAATAAAATATCCTCCCGTTTTCTTAGCACCTCTGTATTCAATCAGATTATTCTTACTTAATTGTTTCAGAGCTCTTTTCACTGTAGCCTC
>CAMWVA010000113.1 GCA_947177575.1 uncultured Porphyromonadaceae bacterium
TATAAAATAACATCATTTTTGATTTGAATAGGGAATTTTAAATGAAAGAGCCGTGGCGATGTGCGAAGTTTTAGGGAGGAATGTGGGTGAAGTGTGGATAATAATTAGTACTTTTGTACAGTAATAAGAGAAAAGAATTGAGGAATAAGAGAAAAGGCGAAAATAGTGTTTCTCTGCGGCATTCGCTGCAGAGAGTGACTGCTGTGCAGCTTCTGTTTACGATCGTGAAGACTATGAGGCTGGTATCGGCTGCTGTGCAATTTTCGGAAAGAATAAGATATTTGACAGAGAGAGCAAGGCTTCTGATAGGCGGTGCGAACTGCTTGGCGGGAAAAACGAGCTGCCTGGTAAAAGGACTGACGTATCTGACGGGCGGTGTGGGCTGCTTGGCGGGAAAGGTACGCTGCCTGGCGGAAGGATTGAGGCTTCTGACGGGCGGTGCGAGGCGCTTGGCGGTTATGGCGGCTGTAGCGACTTTGCCGGTGACGGTGGCAGCACAGATTAATGCTGAACAGGTGCTTGCGATAGGGCGTAATGTGCTGTCAATGGATGACTACATGTTGTCGATACAGTATTTCAATCAGGCTATTAAGGCTAAGCCTTATTTGGCTGATCCGTATTTTTTCAGGGCTATAGCTAAGCTGAGTCTTGATGATTACGCCGGAGCTGAAGAAGACTGTACATTAGCTCTGGAGCGTAACCGCTTCAAGAGTGAGGCTTACAAGGTTCGTGGTTTTGCGCGTCAAAGTATGGGTCTTGATTCGCTTGCTATCGATGACTACAACCGAGGTCTTGAGCATAATCCGTATGATAAGTATTTTCTCTTTTACAAAGCAGTAGCACAGACTGAATCGGAGCGGTGGGCTGGCGCTGACAGCACTTTCAGTGTATTGTTACGACAATATCCCGGTTTTGAGGAAGGTTATGCTGCCCGGGGACGTTTCAATGTGTTACGTGGCGACACAGTAGCTGCTATGAGTGACCTTGATCGGGCCATAAGTATAGACCCTGCACTGGTTAATGCCTATCTTATGCGTGCTGACATAAATGCTTCAAGGCGACAATGGCAGGAGGCGATGGGCGATATGGATCAGGCGGTGAAGTTGCGTCCGCAGGAGTCGAATCTTTATGTCAACCGTGCTTTTGTACGTTATAACGCTGACGATTTCTTCGGTGCTATGAGTGACTATAACTATGCTTTGCAGCTCAATCCGAATAATGCAGCAGCTCTTTTCAACCGTGCTCTGTTGCGTTACGAAGTGAAGGACCTTGAGCGTTCGGCCTCTGATCTGACCTCAGTGCTTGCTCTCGACCCGTCTAACTTTCATGCTTTATATAACCGAGGTCTTGTTTATCTTGACCTTCAGCGTCCTAAAGAAGCTGCCGCAGACTTCGCAGCCATATCAAAACGCTATCCTCGTTTCTATCCTGCATACTACGCTTTAGCCGAAGCATATCGCGATATGGGCGACATGCGCACCGCCATGCAGTATGCCCGGCGCGGCGATCAGCTTGTAGAAGGCTACATAACCGACCCCACCCATAACCGTCTTGACCGGCCTACCATAGCACGCGCCGAGGCTAACACCAAAGGTATGCGTCCCGGGCAGGACGGTGAGAGTGAAGAGGAAGTGATGTCACGTTTTAATCAGCTTGTTACTGTATCTGAAGCCAATGAGACTCCGTTATCATATAACGAAAAAATCAAAGGCCGCGTGCAGGACCGCGATGTACAGGTGGAGCCGGAACCAATGTACACACTATCGTTCCTTATGCCCCCTACGACACTGCGCTCCATCTCCAATTACTTCCGGGAACTTGACGAACTCAACGCCGCACGTTATATACGTCAACAGATGTATCTTAATGCCGGAGCAGCCTCGGTAGGAGAGAGTGAGGTAGCAGGACGTATGTTTGATATGGTGGGAGAATATGATGGCATCATTAACTCTGGTTCCGGGCGTCCTGTTGATTATCTGGCACGTGGTGTCCTTTATTCTATGCTGAAAAATTATGAGGCTGCACTTGCCGATCTTGACAAAGCTATAAGTCTTAATCCGCAGTTTACAGTCGCTTATATGGCCCGTGCATATACCCGTTATGTACACGGAGCCAGTGTATTGGCTGCTGCCGCTGCGGGAGATAGCGATGATACGGAAGCCTCACGGCGTCTGGCACAGATGGCGGCACAGCGTGGAGTAGCCGATGCCCTTGCTGATTATGATGTGGCATTGCAGCAGGACCCGAGGCTTATATTCGCATGGTTCAATAAAGGAAATATTTATTATGCTTTGGGCGATTTTACATCAGCCATACAAAGCTTCAGTGAGGCATTGCGTATAGACCCTGATTTCGGACAAGCTTATTTCAACCGGGGTATATCGTATCTGCGTATGGGTAATAAGGCTCAGGCTTTCACGGACCTCAGCAAAGCAGGAGAGTTAGGTGTATTGCCTTCGTATAACTTGCTGAAAAGAATGAAGTAAGAACTGCTGTTTGCTCTATGGTATAATTTCAGCAGTACAGATAGTATAGATTTGATTTTGCAGAATTAAGAATATTGTATAATTTTGCCGCGCTAACGGACAAGGGAACGCCGTTTGAATCGGCGACAGTACCCGCTGCTGTAAATTCCGCGGAGTGCACCGAGCACTCCATATTTCCGCTGCCGGTCAGGACGCCGACTTGCGATAAGTCGGCGTCATGACTTCATCAGTCACTGGTGTCAGTATGGACACCGGGAAGGCTGAGGTAGCTGTCTGATGATAGCGAGACTATCTGAAGTAAAGGGAAGGAATGAGTCAGAAGACCTGTCCGTACGGACGTATAAGCACATAGTTGTGTTGAGGCACGTCGCGGTTTTCTGTTCAGACCTCAAGGCCTTCTCTTCGGGAGTTAGGAAAGGCTTATACATACAGTCACAATATATCTGCTCCGGCGGTATATTATGTTAATGCTTTGGCAGGATAGTGATGGTATAATGGTTTGACTTAAAGCTGGCAACATGTGAGTTTGAGTTTTTAACTATTATAAACCACTGAAGGCAAATGAAAAAGACTACAGTTTTATGCAGCGCTCTTACATTGTGCGTATGTTCTACGGTCGCGGCTGCCGACCTTGTGCCCGCAACATTCGAAGACCTCGGTCTCGCACCCGAAAGTCACTGGTGCGGTGATGTAGACGATGAAGACTACATGATGGGTACATTTCGCAGCGGTTCGTTTGAATTTAATAATCTTTATTGGGCTGAGTACAACTCATGGGCCTTCTTTGCCTATGCCAACTACACAGGTAATGTCTATAAGAGCCTTGAAGATCAGTTTCTGACTGCTCCCGGCGGAGGTTATAATTCAGATACCTACGGAGTGATGTTCGTGTCGTCATGGATGGGTAGTACACAGATAACATTGCCTGACTATGAAGCAGAAGGAGCTGAGGTGAGTGGTATGTGGATTACCAATTCGGCATGGGTGGCAGATGCAATTGCCAATGGCGACGGTATGAGCGGGCCTTTTGAAGCCGGAGATACGATGACACTTACTGTCACCGGTTATGACGCCGATGAAAATGCAACAAGCATAGAAACACTTCTTGCCGATTATACTTCTTCCAATCAAGAGGAATGGTACGCTGTCAACTCATGGCACTGGCTTGATCTCACACCGCTTGGTAAGGTGACACGTATGGAATTTGGCATAACATCTACCAAGACTAATGATTATGGTGTTACGACACCGACATATTTATGTATCGATGACCTCGGTGCAGAACATATCGGAACAGGCGTCGGTCAGACAATGGCTGAAATTGCTCCGACTGATTTCAGAGTAAGTGTGACGGGTGAATGTGCTACGGTAAGCGGCCGTATGGCGGAATTCAGTGTGCGTGCTGTCTCGCTTGACGGCTGTGTAGGCCCTGAAGTTAATGCTGTCGGCGGAACAGCTGTCGTTACATTACCCGGACGAGGTGTGACACTGCTTAATATCACAACTCCTTATGGTAATGTGACTCTCAAGGCTATACGTTGAGAAAATACAATTATAGTAATATAGAAAATTACGACTAATAGGATAACGGACTTACGGGTATGGTAATAATACCGCCCGGAAGTCCGTTATCCTATTAAACTATCTACACCATGAAGCACATTATTTTTAAGATAGCTGCTGTGACGATGATGCTGCTAAGCATTGTCGCCCATGCTGTTGTGCCTCATCATAACCATCATGGTGTGGTAGTTACGATGCATCAAAGTGACAGCAGCAGTGAGTGTGCCGAGCATCATCTGTGCAATTATGTCATGACTGTACGCCAATGTGACGGACGTATGTCAGTTGAGTTGCACGCCCCTGAATGTCAGGCTGTCTTACCGGGAGTCATGCCGGAACTTGTACCTTACCTACTTATGGTGGTACGCATGACCGGTCCGAGACGTGCTCCACCTTTGCTCACAGTGTCCGGTGGCACTGTGATTGCTCTGCGGGCACCGCCGTTACAGGTTTATTATACAGCACTTCAGTCTTTTGTGTCAGAGGCTGATAAATTACTACAATCTTAAACCTGTAACTATCAATATAATATGAAACAATATATAAAGGCAGCTATACTGGCAACTATAACTGTCATAACCGCTGCCTGTCATCATGAGGCTCACAGTGACAAAGAAGAGCATCATCACGAATCGCTGGTGCTGACAGCATATACTGATTCGCTTGAATATTATATACAAGCCACACCTTTCAGCGTAGGTGATAAATCGGAGATAGAGATATTTCTAAGTCATGAAGGTAACGGACGCCCGTTAGCCAACGGAAAAGTAAGTGTTCGTCTCGGTGATGTGGCTGCTGAAAGCGGACACGCTCATGGCGCCGGTATCTATCATTTTACTGTTACGCCTACGGCTGCAGGCGCCACGACACTTACTTTAGCCTGTGGAGAACAGACAGTTAGTTTTCCTGTCACTGTATATAACGACGATCATGAAGCAGCCCATGCTGTCAAACCTGCACCTAAATCACCTTTAGGTGTTGTTTTCCCGAAAGAGATGGGCTGGAAAGTGGATTTTGCCACTGGCCCCGTGACCGAACAACCCTTCGGCGAGGTATTGCGTGTAATGGCAGTAGCCGAACCTGCTGCCGGTACACAGCGTACTGTGAGCGCTCCGTTAGCCGGTACATTGAATTATACCTCCGGCAATATTACAGTCGGAGGCCGCGTGGAGGCTGGACAGACAATAGGCCGTATCGACGGTAGCCGCACGGCTACCGGTAGCCTTGATGTTGCCATAGCTGAAGCCCGCAGTGCATACGAACTGGCCCGTACTGAATACGAACGTAAGCAGCAGCTTGCCGACGAAGGAATAGTGGCCCGTAGCGAGGCACTTCGTGCCCGTAGTGATTACGAAACAGCACAGGCTACATACGAACATCTGCGTAAAGGCTTCTCCGGAGGCGGCACTACGCTTACATCTCCTGTATCAGGATGGATAACGGCTGTCAATGCCGCTAACGGTGCTCATGTTTCAGAAGGCGAGAGTGTGCTTACTATCAGTACCGGCCGTGAGGTCACATTGCGTGCCGAAGTTTCGCCGCGTAATGCAGCATTATTATCAGGTCTTTCAGATGCTGTAGTGATGCTTCCCGGTGGGCCGGTATCAGTACGTGAGACCGGTGGACGTCTGTCTGCATCAGGCACTCTTGCTCCCGGCACTACATTGCTGCCTGTTACCATACAGGTACCCGGCGCCGAACAGCCTGTAGCCGGAAGCTATGTAGAGGTCTATTTGCAGGGTCATGGTGACTCAGCTCTTGTCGTGCCGGCCGGAGCACTTATTGAGGAAATGGGCCAGCACTTTGTCTACGTGCAGGTAACACCTGAGTATTTTGAGCGTCGTCAGGTCAGGGTAGGCGCTACTGACGGCCGAATGGTACGGATTGAGTCCGGTCTGCAGCCTGGCGAACGTATCGTGACTCGCGGTGCTGTAATGGTGAGTCTTGCTTCATCTACAGCTGCTGTCGACCCACATGCCGGTCATAATCATTAAAGTTACGTTACCGGTATGAAAGCAATAGATAGTATTATCAGCGTGTCGCTGCGCAACGGTCTTTTAGTTGTGCTCGGCGCCATAATGCTGATAGTAGGCGGTACATACACTGCCGGTCGTATGGATATAGATGTTTTTCCTGATCTTACTGCTCCTACGGTGGTCATAATGACTGATGCCGAAGGTATGACGGCTGAGGAAGTGGAACGTCTGGTGACTTATCCTGTGGAAAGCGCTGTCAACGGTGCTGCAGGTGTGAGACGTGTGCGTAGTAGCTCGGGCTACGGCAATTCGTTTGTATGGGTGGAATTCGACTGGGGCACCGATATATATAAAGCACGTCAGACTGTGGGTGAAAAACTTACAGCTCTGTCGGGTATGTTGCCAGAAGGTATTACTCCGCAGATGGCACCGCAGTCGAGTGTCATGGGCGAGATACTGTTTATAGGTATGCAGGCCGATACCACTTCAATGATGACACTCCGCACTCTTGCTGACTGGGTGGTTAAACCGGCCATATTGGCTACAGGCGGTGTGTCACAGGTCACTGTGATAGGCGGTGATTATAAACAGTATGTTATAGAGGCTGACCCTGCGCGTATGTCAAGTCACGGTGTGAGTCTGGCCGATATAGTAGAGACGGCTTCCACTTTTTCTGATAACTCAACAGGCGGAGTGGTGCGCGAATGGGGCAACGAATACGGTTTGCGCGGTATGGCACGTAGTGCCGATGTCAGCGAACTCGGTCGTTCGTTGGTGAAAATGTCAGCCGCCGGACAGCCGGTGACTTTGGCCGATGTCGCTGAAATCAAGATTATGCCGGCAGTTAAGATGGGTCACGGCTCTCAGAATGCCGAACCCTCGGTAATATTGTCTGTATCGAAACAGCCGGGTGCCAATACTCTTGATGTTACCGAGCGTGTTGAGAAGCAGCTTGAAGGCATAACAGCCTCGCTGCCGACCGATGTGCGTGTGGATACAGAGATATTCCGTCAGGCCGATTTTATATCGACTTCGGTAAGTAATGTCGGACGTGCGTTGTTTGAAGGTGCACTGTTTGTGATAGTAGTGCTTTTTCTGTTTCTCAACAACTGGCGTACTACTGTCATATCCATCATAGCCATACCGCTGTCTTTGTTAGGTACTGTTTTAGTTCTGAAAGGACTTGGGCTGAATATTAACACTATGACTCTCGGCGGTATGTGCATAGCTATCGGTTCGCTGGTAGATGATGCCATTATAGATGTTGAGAATGTCTATCGCCGTCTGCGTCAGAATCATCGTCTGCCGAAATCAGAGCGTCAGTCGGCTTTTACGGTAGTGTTCGAGGCTTCACGTGAGATACGTGCATCGATTCTGAATGCTACGCTTATCATTATTGTGGCGTTTATACCGCTCTTTTTCCTGTCAGGACTTGAGGGCCGAATGCTTAAACCATTAGGTGTGGCTTATATTGTATCACTTTTTATGTCGCTCATAGTGGCTATGACAGTGACACCGCTGCTCTCGAAGTGGCTGCTGTCGCCGGCACGCCATCTGGAACGCCGGCAGAGTGAGGGACGTGTCGAACGTACGCTTGGATCGGTCTATCGCCGTAGTCTGGAATGGACGTTACGTCATCCGGCTGTCATCAAGGGCGGAACGGCGTTACTTCTCGGAGTAGTGCTTATCGTATGTTTTAGCTTAGGTAGCAGTTTTTTGCCTGAGTTCAACGAAGGTGCCGCTACAATTTCGGCTGCTGCCCGTCCCGGGGTATCGCTTGATGTGTCGAATGAACTTGGTAACGCCATGGAGCGTGAATTGCTCCAGATACCTGAAGTAGTGGCTACCGCCCGACGTACAGGACGCGGTGAACTCGACGAACACTCACAGGCTACCAACAGCGCTGAGATTGATGTGCGTTTTAATTTTACCGATCGTAGTCGCGATGAGGTATTTGATGAGATACGTCATCGTCTCGGTCAGGTGCCGGGTGTGGTGATAACGATAGGTCAACCGCTCGGTCATCGTATAGACCACATGATTTCAGGCACCCGTGCCAATATAGCTGTCAAGATAAGCGGTGATGACCTCACACAGCTTCGCCGTCTCGGTGAACAAATAGCCGAAGTAATGCGTGGTGTTGAGGGGGTGGTAGATGTAAATGTTGAGCAACAGACCATGACGCCGCAGCTTCAGATACGTGCTGACCGTGAGGCGCTGGCACGTCACGGTATAACTGTGGCTGACTTCAACCGTTTTGTCGAAGTGGCGTTTGGCGCTAATCCTGTAGGTACTGTCTATGAAGGACAACGCAGTTATGATGTAGTGGTGCGTATGGAAGGTTTCTCCGGTCATAATGCCGATGAGGTACGCAATGCCATGATAGATACCGGCGACGGAGGTCGTGTGGCTTTAGCCGAAGTGGCTGAGATAGTACCTGCCACGGGTCCTAACACTATAAGCCGTGAGAATGTGCAGCGAAAACTCGTAGTATCTGCTAATGTGTCGGGTTGTGACCTCGGTTCGGCAGTGAGCGAGATGCAGAAAGCTGTGGCCGCCGGTGTTGAGTTGCCGGAAGGTTATCGTGTGGAATATGGCGGACAGTTTGAGAATGCCCGTAGCGCTTCGCGTACACTACTTATAGCCACACTGCTTGCTGTAGCGCTTATCTTCCTGCTTCTGTTGGGTGAGTTTAAATCACCGGCTCTCGCACTGATAGTATTGGTGACACTGCCGTTTGCCCTTATCGGAGGTGTGTTAGCTGTCTGGATTACTACGGCTGTAGTGAGCATACCGGCTATAATCGGCTTTATCACGCTCTTCGGTGTAGCTACACGCAATGGTATACTTCTTGTGTCACGTTACCGTCATTTGCGTCATGAAGGTCAGGATATAGATACTACGGTGATAAAGGGTTCTACCGACCGTCTCAATCCTATACTCATGACAGCTCTTACCTCGGCGCTGGCACTTATACCGCTGGTGATAGCCGCTGATAAACCCGGCAACGAGATTCAGAGTCCTATGGCTGTGGTTGTGCTCGGTGGTCTGCTGACTTCAACACTGCTCAATCTCTATCTGATGCCGCTTATCTACCGCTGGTACGAACGACGGCGTGTGCTTCGCGAAAGTCAGATACAGGCGCAAAACTTAAGTAACAAAACATAATACATAAACATCTGTCGTGAAGACTTATTCCCGAATACTCTTGTCGCTGGCTCTGGCCGGGGCATGTTATGGCCATATAAATGGCGATATATATACCGAAGCCTTATCTAAGATTGAGGCTAACAGTCTGCGTCTGAAGGCGCTCGGTGCTACACGCGATGCCGATATTGAAGCTACACGTGCTGGGCAGACACTTGCTAATCCAGAGCTGGAACTTGGCTATCTGTGGGGCGCTGACGGTGGCCCTGACCGCAAGGACATAGGTCTTAGTCAGGAATTCGATATGGAGACTCTCACGGGTGCCAAGGGACGTGTGGCACAGGCGCAGCGTAGCGAGGCCGAGAGTATATACGCCGAAGCACGTCGTGAAGTACTGCTTGAGGCCAAATTAGCGCTTATCGAACTTATAGGTTGCCAAAGTGCCGAAAATCTGGCGCGTGAACGTGTGCGTTTGGTAAAAGGTATGGCTGAGGCAGCTGTACGTTTGAATGAATTAGGTGAACTGTCGCTTATTGACCTCAATAAGGCTAAATTAGTACAGGCCGAAGCTGATAATACTTTGCGTATGGCCCATATCGCTACTGTTAAAGCTCAGCGTGCTGTAGATGCTCTCAATGGTGGCCAGCCTCTGGAGTTCGGGTATTCGGAATTTCCGATAATAATGCTACCGTCTGATTTTGATGACTGGGTTATGGGTGCTCTTAATTCCGATGCTGCTATACTCGCTATGCAGTCTTCGATGGAGGTGAGTGAACGTGAGGTATCTCTGGCTAAAGCTGGTAATCTCCCTTCGTTTACGTTGGGCTACAGTGGTGAATTTATCGAAGGAGGTACTCTTAATGGTGTGACTTTAGGTGTGACATTGCCGCTGTGGGCTAATCGTGGTGCGGTTCGGGCAGCTAAAGCACGTCAGAATGCGCTGCGTGCAGCCTATGATGACACTCTGCTCGCTAAACGTGAGGAACTGCACTCGCTCTTTGACGAAGTAAACTCATTACTTCAGCTCGAGCGTGCCTATATAGAAGCCACTAATGTTTCCGACAACACAGCCTTGCTGAAACGGGCCTTCGAGGCCGGCGAGCTTTCGCTGCATGACTACCTCGACCAGTCCTCCTACCGCTACGATGTCGCCGAGCGGCTGTTAGCTATACGCCACGACCTCGCTGTGGCCGCCTGCCGCCTTGAGGCTAACCGGCTTTAGGCAGCAAGGGTGAAGCCGGGCTGGCAATCAGTGAAGCTGGGCTTGCGGGAGGCGGCCTGGCGTGAAGCGAGCTGAAGCTCGCACACAGAACCAGGAGGCACACCTTGCGGCCGGAGAAGCACACATGGCGGCTGGAGAGGCGGAGCTGGGAGGTGAAGCAGCAAGGGTGTGGCTGGGCTGGCGGAAGATTAGTGGGGGTGGGCAGGCTTGGTGCCTCCTGGTTCTGTGTGCGAGCTTCAGCTCGCCTTCCGCCAGCCCGACTCCTCACTAGCCCGGCTCCCGCCAGCTCTACTTCATTGATTGTTAGATGTGCCTCCTGACGGCTCAGAAGTGCAGCACCAGCTCGACGGAGGCCATGTT
>CAMWVA010000114.1 GCA_947177575.1 uncultured Porphyromonadaceae bacterium
TCGATCTGGCTGACAAGATGCTTGTCAAGCTCACCTCGTCGGACACAGCCCTCGAAAACCTCGTGGTTGTTGCCTACGGTACATCGACTAAGGAATCTCTTACTGGTTCTGTTGCCGTAGTAGGCTCGAAAGAGATTGAAGACCGTCCTGTAACTTCGGTAACTGCTGCCCTTGAAGGTAACGCTCCCGGTGTACAGGTAAACAACGCTGTAGGTTATCCCGGTTCAGCTCCTTCAATCCGTATCCGTGGTTTTAACTCGATCAGCGGTAGCAATGACCCTCTTTATGTAGTGGACGGTGTACCCTACGAAGGCTCAATTGCTGACCTTAACCCTGCCGATATTGAGTCTATGTCAGTACTTAAGGACGCTGCCTCGTCAGCTCTTTACGGTAACCGTGGTGCTAACGGTGTTATCCTTATCACTACCAAGAAGGCTAAAAAACAAGGTAAGGTAGACGTTACATTACAGGTACGTCAGGGTATGTACAATCGTGGTCTGCCCTTCTACGACCGTATGAACGCCAACGAATATATGCAGACTATGTTCACTGCTCTTGTGAACGGTATGCAGAGCCAGCGTCCCGGTGTTACTCAGGAGGCTGCTATCGCCAACTATCGCGAACAGTTCTTTACCATGGCTCAGAGCAATGTCTACGGTCTACCCGCTACAGAACTCTTTGATGAACAGGGTAAGTGGACAGGCAAGAACCCTCTGCCGGGGTATAATGACCTTGACTGGTGGAAAGCAGTGTCACGCAGTGGTTACCGTCAGGAATACACTATGAACGCCGCTGCCGCTACCGATCGTTTCAATATCTTCGCTTCTATCGGTTATCTTAAAGAAAATGGCTATATGCTTCAGACAGATTTCGAGCGTTTCGTTGGTCGTTTGAATGCTAATTTTCAGCCGGTTAAGTACTTTGCTGCCGGCGTTAACCTGAATGCTTCGTACAGTGAAAATCAGCTCGGTATTACAAGTAAGTCTTCTGAAAATCTTACTACCAACCCATTTTCTGTTACCTCCAAGGCTCCTATTTTCCCCTACTATGCTCACGATCCTGAGACCGGTGAGGTACTGCGTGACGAGACAGGCGCACCTATCTGGAATACCGCTTCTTATGTAGGTAATCGTGGTGAGAACGTAGCTTGGACTATGCGCCTTGATGATAAGGGCCTCAGTGCTATTGTAGTTGATGCAACTGCTTACGGTACTGTATATATTCCTTATGGTTTTGAGTTGACAGTACGTGGCAACATGCACCGTGACAAGACTACTTCGTTCACCTATATGAACAACCAGACAGGTGCTGCCGACGGTTCGGTAAACGGTCGTTTATCAAACAGCACAGGTTCATACCATAGCCATACA
Source organism: uncultured Porphyromonadaceae bacterium (assembly GCA_947177575.1). Classification (GTDB taxonomy): domain Bacteria; phylum Bacteroidota; class Bacteroidia; order Bacteroidales; family Muribaculaceae; genus Lepagella. The sequence continues at coordinate 1,371 of CAMWVA010000114.1, forward strand.
TTCATGCAGACTCTGACATGGAATCAGGATTACGGTTTGAATCATGTAGACGTGCTGCTTGACCATGAAAATTATCAGTACAATACTAATGTCTATGGTGTAACCAACACTAATCAGCTTCTTCCCGGTATTCTCGCACTGTCAAACTTCTCTAATAACGAGAGCACTGAACAGAGCATCGGTTCTGAACGTACAGAGTCTTATCTGGGTCGTGTACGTTATAACTACGACAATAAATACTTCGGTGAGTTCTCTATACGTCGTGACGGTTCTTCGTCATTTGCCAAGAATATCCGTTGGGGTAACTTCTGGAGTGTCGGTGGCAGCTGGGTGATTTCGCGTGAGAAATTTATGAACAATGTTACCTGGGTTGATTACCTGAAGCTTCGTGCCGCTTACGGTTCGGTAGGTAATGACGCCAGTGCCGGTGCTTACGCTTACTATAATCTCTATGAGATGATTAAGTATGGTACAGCTAACTCACTTATACCTGTACAGCTCGCTTCTGATAATCTCAAATGGGAGGCTACACGTACATTTGATATCGCTCTTGAAGGTAATCTGTTCGATCGTTTCAATTTCAGTGTCGGTTACTTCAATAAGCGTAACACCGACCTTATATTCCAGGTTGGTAAACCTCTTTCGTCTGGTACTATTGCCGACAACGGTTATAATCCTTCTATTCTCAGCAATATCGGTACGATGCAGAACATTGGTTGGGAACTTCAGTTCGGCGTTGATATTCTTCGCACCAAAGATATTCTGTGGAACTTCTCGATTGATGCTACGTTCATGAAGAACAAGATCATCAAACTTCCCGATATGCAGGATCAGCCTGCTCAGCGCTGGTTTATCGGCAAGAGTATCTACGAGATGTACTATTCAGACTGGATTGGTGTAGACCAGATTACAGGTCAGTCTCTTTATGAAATTGATCCTAATTCACCTGTTTTCTTGTTATATCGTGATGGTGTGCCTACTCAGAACGAAGCAGCTTTCTTACAGTATATTGAAGGTGCCGCCAGTGAGAATGCTCTCTATGTTACCGGTGAAGGTGCTGATCGTCGTTATTTCACTACTACCCCCTCTTACGCTACTCCTAAGCTATGGGGTACTTCTCTTCCTACTGTTTATGGCTCATTCGGCACTAACCTGTCATGGAAGGGTATAAATGTAGGTCTGCTGTTCACTTACAGCCTCGGCGGTAAACTCTATGATAGCAACTATGCTGATTTGATGAATGTTGGTACTGAACCCCGTGCCGCTCACCGTGATCTGTTTAATTCATGGACCGGTGCACCTGAAGGTTCAGTTCCTCACACTACAGGCACAATTGATTACGTTACTACCAACAGTGCCGGTCAGGAGGTAAGTTATCAGTTCCCGGCTACATTCTTCAATTATTCAGACGTTGATCCTAACGGTATACCGCAGCTTAATAGCTATAATACAGCTAATAACAATGGTGGTGGCTCACGCTTCCTTACTAGCGCAAGCTATCTGGTATTCAAGAACCTGAATATATCGTATGATTTCCCCAAGCGTTGGACAGATGCTATGCTTCTGCAAGGTCTTAATCTCGGCTTCTCGGTTGACAACCTGTTCACAGCCGCAAAGCGTAAGGGTGTAAATCCGCAATATGGTTGGAACGGTACTCAGGGACAGTACTATGTGCCTGCACGTGTATTCTCGTTCCAGCTGAGTGTAAAATTCTAAATTATCCTGACAGCAATGAAGCATAATAAATTCATAATAGGTGCGGCTGTCGCAATTGCCGCGACTCCGATACTGTCATCGTGCTCAAGCGATTATCTTGACCAGCCGCCTATCACTACAGTATCAGATGAGACTGTGGGCCAAGCAGTCGAAGCTGCCCGGGCTGCCTTATACGGTTTGTGCCAGGCTATGTATTGTGGTTTTTACCGTGAAATCAGCGATCGTAATAACAGTGGCGAAGCTTGGTTCCAGACTTATTACGGTGATGCGGGCAGTCCTGATTTCTGGGATAGCTGGCTATGGGGTTACCAGACTAATATGCAGAACTGGGCACTTATGGGCAACTCCAATGTCTATGCCTCAATCAATGGCTGGATGTACGGTTACAACCTTATAGGCCAGGCTAACGCTATCCTTGATAAAATTGATAATATTCAGGGAGCCGACGAAGATGTAGCTTTTATCAAAGCTCAGTGTAAGACTCTGCGTGCACATGGCTATATACGTCTGATGCAGGTTTATGGTCCTCGTTTCGAGGATTCAAAGAATGGCGCGGCTCTTACAGCCGTACTTAGAGAACATTCCGGTACCGAAGCTTTACCTTTAGTAAGCTATAAGACTATTCTAGACTTTATTTATAAGGATCTTGACGAAGCGATTGCTCTTTATGAGAGTACTCCGGTGCGTCGTGCTTTTGGTTATGAGCCTACAGTCGATGTGGCACGCGGTCTCTATTCACGTATAGCATTGCTCAACCATGATTGGGATAAAGCGGCTGAAATGGCTCGTACTGCCCGCGCAAATTATCCTATCATGAGCCGTGAGGAATATAAAGCAGGTTTTGCTAATCATAATCAGGAATGGTTATGGTATAATGACCCTGATAACACTTATATAGGTTATTTCTCATGGGGTGCCTCCTATTCTTCTAACGGTGCATACGTTACTGCTTATAACTGGGCCGGCGCCGGTTGTATAAGTATCTATCTGTACGATGAAATTTACAACCGTCATAACGATGACGTACGATGCGAGCTTTTCTGGACTCCTGATAAAGCCAACAAGTATGTTGATTTCAAGTTCTCACGTGATGACTTCTGGAACACCAATTATGTGAACAATGAATTTGGTTACATGTATGGTACTGCTAAGGATGGTTGTGACGAGAAAATGGCAGCTGCTGTCGCTCTCTTTGTACGTAATAATCTTCCGGCAGGTGACTGGGGTGAGTCGCCTTATGGAGTTGATGTAAATATTGACGAGACTATTGCCAAGAGCTCTATCCGTCGCCGTCAGTGGTTCAGCGGTCTGTCTGACAATACTGTGGCCGGTGTGCAATTTGGTGCTCAGGTTAAATTCCTCAGTTATGAATCTCTCTTATGCGGTAGTGAACACTCATGGCTGCGTGGTAGTGAATTGCTCCTTACCGAAGCTGAGGCTGAATATGAAAGAGGAAACAGTGCCCGGGCTGCTCAGCTGCTTGAAGAACTTAACAAACAGCGTATTAACGCTTCTTATACCTGTAATCTTACCGGTGAGGAACTGCGTGACGAAATTCGTCTCTACCGCCGTATAGAGCTTTGGGGTGAAGGTGACACATGGTTCTCGTTCAAGCGTTGGAATCAAGGCATTAAGCGTGTACCCTGGACAGAAAATGATCCCTCAAGTGATACTTTCCTTATTAACTATGCAGGTCAGTGGGGTGCTGACTTCCAGCATGGCTGGCGCTACGTTATTCCTGCTGCTGAAACTACTTACAATCCCGAAGTTGCTATGCAGATTAAGGGTATGTATGAATAAAGGATTGTTCCTCCTGTAGAACAGGGACAATTCATTCTATAAACTCAGGACCTTCTGTATGACCTAACTTGTTGTCATACAGAAGGTCCTGAGTTTATAGAATGAATTGTCCCTTAGCTATTAACATAAATTTTAACAAAGACCTAATTTCAGGAATAGAAAAATAAAAAGAAAAAAAATCTCAAAAAGTGTTGCAGTTCAGAATTAATTATTAATTTTGCAGACATGAAGTACAGATATATCGGCACTGTACCAGCCGAAACGTACAATTCACCTCATTATAAACTTATAAAACTAAACATCCATAATAACTAAATTAATACAAAACACAGAAATGAAAAAGTTTTACGCACTCACCTTAGCGGCTCTTTCATTTGGTCTTATGGCCAATGCCGCCAGCCCGGTACGTAACACCGAGTTCAGCAAGGCTTCGGATGAGGGATTCCAGCCTCTTGTAAACAAGACTATGCTTAAAGCACCTGCTAAGGTAGCTGTAAATGCTGATGATGTGTACGGCATGTACATGTGGATTTCTATCACTGGTCTTGCTACTGACGGCCCTCGCTCCTATGAGCAGAATGATATTAAGATTGTCAAAGGTGCATCTGATAATGAGGTACTTCTTTATGGTCTTAATCCCATGAGCGATGTAATTATTAAGGGTACTCTTAATACCGGTGCCGGTACTATCACTGTACCTGACAGACAGAAAGTAGGTGAATATACTCATTCGGACAACAAGACTTACAATGTATATTTCACCGCCTTCGATCTTCAGACAGGTGCTCTTGCTAATAGCCCCATTGTTCTGACTTACAGTGAGAACGGCGTTCTGACTACTGAGTATGGTATTGCTATTTGGATTCCTGATCTTGACGGCGGTTTCCTGTTAGAGATGGACAATTCTTTCTATAAGCGTGGTGAGCTGTCTAACGAAGGTTGGGTTGACGCAGGCAAAGCTACTTTCACTGACGGTTGGGTTAACGCTTGGTGTGATGCCGTTGAAGTGCCTTTCACTTCTGCTCCTTACGAGGTAGATGTACAGCGCAGTGTTGAGAATGACAAGGTTATCCGTCTTGTTAATCCTTACAGCAGCGGTCCTTACGCAGCTCTGAATGCTTCTAACGTAGGCGGTGCCATCGAGATAGATTACAGTAATCCTAAGTGTGTGCTTGTAAAGCAGGGTGAAACTGTTGAACTTGGTCAGTTCTCTGACGGTAGTCTCGCACTGTGCTTCATTGGTGCATATCCCGGTTTCTATTGGCAGGAAATGGGTCAGGCTATCTATCCCGGTAACTTCGCTTTCTATTACAACTATATGGAAGGCTTTGAAGTCGATGAGATAGTCGAAGAATTTGAGGGCGAAGAGGGTTTCCTATCTTATATGGATGGTAACACTATTGTAATCGAAGGTGCTACTTTCGGTGCAAGCGGTGCTTGCGGTAGAACTTATGGTGGTTGGTCATCTCCTGATCAGCTTGGCATTCCGATGATAGAGCTTAACGAAAATAGCGTAGCTCTTGTAGGTGATGATGCCAATGCTCCTGTTGAGTATTATAACCTGCAGGGTCTGAAGATTAACAATCCTACTGAAGGTGAGTTAGTTATCATGCGTCAGGGTAATACTGCCAAGAAGATTGTTGTTCGTAAATAAAATATTTAAAATAACTGAACGTTCTTAACCGACGTACAGTCACAATAAAACGGAACCCTCGCTAATTTTAGCGAGGGTTCCGTTTTATTGTGACTGTACGTCGGTTATCAGAGTGCTACTTTGAGTGATTTACGATAGCCGTCTACAGTAGTAACTGTTACAACAACTATACCCTGTGCACTTTCCGAGAAATCAAGAGTAGTGGTGTCATAAAGCTTCTGGGTGCTGAAATCGGCTGGCATACCGTTGGCATAAACAGCTTGTATATCGGCTATTTCAGCATTGCCTATTATATCGAAATGACGCAGTGATTTGTCATAGATAAATGTGAGAGCGTCCTGTTCGGCACCGATACCTTCCACACCTGAAGCATCGTATACAAAGTCAGCTGAGGCACGCATCCATACACTTCCGGAAGGGCCTCTGTACAGTGGCTGAAGTGTGTAGGTAATGTCGGGATCCGGATTTGCGAAATCAATCACTGTAGAGAGCTCTGCATTTTCGCCTCCTTCGAGGAATGGAACCTCACGTATCGGCTGGTTAAATACCGACATAAGATAGTTCGGATCACTCGGGTCAGGCTGCAGCACATGCAGAATAACGGGATAAGCGAAATATCCTTTACCTATCTTAATGGTAAGATTAACAGGAATATGACGTGAATCAGTGATTTTATACACTTTACCTGCGTCGTCTACGGTAGGAATGTCGGGAAGGGTTATACGACCTATTATAGTCGGTGTACCCGGATTAGGCATCATGGTAACTTGAAGGTTATTGCCTTCACCGTCGAGGAAACGCTGATTGGGGAAATCCCACAGACGCAGAGTCAGTTCGGTAGCTGATGAGATAGCCGGAGCACCCTGCAGACGGGTGAATTCTGAAATCCATTCGCGTGAAACAGTTTCACCCGGGTCAAGTGTGAGGTTAAAGGTATCGCCAAGGAAGCAAGGCTGACCTTCTTCATTTACCAGAAGTGCTGACAGACACTGAGACAGCTGCGTGTCAGAGTTATTAGTGATACTTGCATTAACTTTCACCGGACAGCCGTAATAGAGTGTACTACCTAATGCAAGTTCATCTGTCGTCATACGTGCTATGCTAAAGCTCTCAACCTGAATATCCATACCATTCTTTGTGACAATGACGGAATTGGCCTCACCGTAATTGCACAACACAGGCTGCCAGCCGGTTTCGGGCTTATCGTTGTCGAGCGAAGCCATAGTCAGACGGTAAGGTACTCCGCGTTCCAGACCGAGTGAGTTGATTTTGACAGTAGGATTTATCTGAGGCCATGATATATAATAACTGCCTTCAAGAGTAATAGAAGTGTAAGGACTCAGGGTAAAATATTGTTTCTCTGCCTGAGGATCGTTCATATTCTCAATTATCAGACCAAGTGAGAATGTATAGGAACCCCAGCCGTCAAAACTCCAGCCAAGCATATCTCCACCTTCAAGTTCGAGTGCCATTGTTGACATATTCTTCATTGTGCCCACAAGACTACCGTACTGCACCAGATGTATAGGGCGTGTCACTGCCGGAGCTCCATCGGCTGGTTTGGCTCCGAGTACCATATCCTGATCGTATGTAAAACCGCTTGCGGCGCCTCCGGCTCCCTGGGCTGAAGGATCAAGTGCGTCAAGTAGGAAGTAACCGTCAGACATTCCGCCCCAGCCCCAATTGAAGTGGAAGTAACCGTTGCCGTCATATCCGTCGCATACGAATGAGTGGCCACCGCTTGTCGAACGTCCATCGTATATGGTGGGGCCTATGTTTTTAAGATTCTCATACAGCATCTCTGACCATTCAGTAAATGAATAGTGGTTGCGGTGCTGATAGTAAGTATTCGGATCGTAACCGAAGTTGTCGATAAGGGCTCCTGGAATTATGTTGCTGACAGCACCTGATGAATTGACATTATAATTCATATTGACTGAGTAGCCTACGGCCTGCATAAGATATGCCACTGCATCAGCTTCGGTCTCATTATAAAAGCCATGCACATAGTTGTTAAGCATGTTATCCCAGTCAAAGGCTTTCTTTGAAAGGTCAAGGCGCAGACGACGTCCTATTGACGCGGGAGTGTAGGAAATAACTCCGGTACCTCTCTCAGGATACTTGAAATAATTAAGTACCTGTGCCATAGCTGTGGCTACACAGCCTGTATAACAATGGCGGTTGTTTATTTCCGGAGTAAGATTATTATAGGGTGCACCCTGATCCCAGGTCGTAGTAAGCATAGGAGCTATACGTTCCCATGACGGATTATGGGTAGCGGCACGCATCGGAGCGGCAGGGAGTTCTTCATCGTCGTTCTGACGAGCAAATTCTATCTGTTCAGCATAGAAATCGAGCCATGAACGCATGTTAGGAGGCATATTAGCCTCATCGAAGCGTCCCGAATCGGTATAGCCAAGTAATCCGGTAGTACGGTCGTCGGCACTCAGAATCATAAAACCCTGACCGGCACGGTTGAATACATAATAAGCAGCTTCGCCAGAAGTGTCTGCTCCTGTAAATACAAGCTGAGGCTGTGCGGTAGCAAGACCGGGCATTTTAAAAGGCGAAAAACCTTCCAGTCGGCTAAGCGCTTCCTCCGGAGTCAGCGGAGTCGCCAGCAACGACATGGTAGCCGAGATTGAGGCTAAGGATAAAAATAATCGTCTCATTTCGTTTAATGGTGAATAATGTTGTTGTATTTTCTCGAATGAGTGTAATTTCCGAGAGGTCTTACCGAATATAACGTTAACCTGTGGGTATATATTGAAATTGGGTGAGTCAATATAATATCATCATGGTAGCATAGTATAGATAATAGGTAGGTCTCTCAGATGCCAAAGTTAATAAAAAAAACAAACTGACACAACGTTAATAGGGAAATTATTATTTCTCTTCGATGTCGTTGACATGTCGTTATAAAGGTATAAAATGAAAAAATGGTAGTAAAAACAGACAGTCTCAGAACACAAAGGGGGGATAGAACGTTCATATTAACGAAAGTGTACAGTAAAATGACCGTACTCTTGCTATAATATCCTCTCTTAATATATTCAGACACATAAAACTCCATGCTTATGAATACTATCAAACGCATAATCGGTGCGGCTGTTGTGGGTGCCGCCGCTTTGACTCCTCAGTTTACAGCTATGGGCGACGCCTGTACGCGTGTTATTTATCAGGGTGATGACTCGCTGTTTGTAGTGGGTCGTTCGCTCGACTGGAAGACACCCATACCGACTAATCTTTATGTGTATCCGGCTGGTATGCATAAGTTAGGCAGTGATAAGCCGGGTGCTGTCGAGTGGACTTCGAAATATGGGGCTGTATATGCTGTCGGTTATGACGGCGGTGTCACCGAGGGTATGAATGAGAAGGGACTTGTGGTAAACGGTCTGTTCTGCAAGGGTACGGTGTACGATAACCAAGAGACTATCAATCGTCCGCCTATGTCGATGGCTATGTTTGTAGCGTGGCTCCTTGATATGAATGAGACTACCGATGAGGTGGTTAAAGTGCTTGAGGAACATAATTTTTCACTTGGCGGTGCTACCTTTGACGGCGGTACTGTATCGGCTCTGCACTGGGGTATAACCGATGCTTCCGGTAAGAGTGCGATACTTGAGTTTGATAACGGTGTGGTACGTGTCTACGATCCGGGTGATGTACGCGCTATGACTAATGACCCGCAGTGGCCTAAGATGACAGCCATTATAGACTATTGGAATAAGATAGGTGGTCAGAATATGCTTCCGGGTACCGTGTCAAGTCCTGACCGTTGTGTACGTGCCAATTATTTCGCTCACCATGTCGAGGCAGTGAAAGAGTCTTCTTTAGGTGTGAGCATCTGCCGCAGTATTCTGGTGAATGCATGTGTGCCTTACACTTATTTGATACAGGGTGAACCTAATGTATCAAGCACACAGTGGCGTAGCTTTGCCAATCTGCGCGACCGTCAGTATTATTTCGATATTGTGACCAATCCGGGTTATTATTATGTTGACCTGACCAAGTGTGATCTGCGCAAAGGTGCGTCGGTGCTGAAACTCGATACTTCACACAGCTCTGATATGGTAGGTGATGTAACGGCTAAATTTAAAAAGTCGGCTCCTTTCACACCGATGTATTGATAAACTGAATAAGAGAATAACTAAGATATAAACGGAGCCTCGCGGTCTGACCACGAGGCTCCGTTTATATC
>CAMWVA010000115.1 GCA_947177575.1 uncultured Porphyromonadaceae bacterium
ACCGATATAAAGGCTTTCCTGTCAGGTGAGTCTGATTCAATTAATAATTCATCTCTATCATGATTATTCTCATTGACAACGGTCACGGAATTTCCACCGCCGGTAAACGCTCGCCGGACGGCCGCTTTCGTGAATACCTTTTTGCTCGTAAAGTGGCGGCCGAGATTGTGACCGCCTTGAAAGAGCTCAAGTTCGATGCTCGTCTGCTTGTGCCCGAAGATGCGGACATACCTGTAGCTCAAAGGGCTGCGCGTGTTAATGCGCTGTGCGATGTCTACGGTAAAGATAAAGTGCTGCTGGTCTCTATCCATACTAATGCTGCCGGCTCAGGTCTGCAGTGGATGTCGGCTACAGGGTGGGAGGCTTGGACCTCGCCGGGTATCACCAAGGCCGATACGCTCGCTGAGTGCTTATATAATCGTGCTCGTGAGATTCTTGTGCCTCTGCGTCCGGATGTGCCGCAATCAAGACTCATACGTGTCGATACTTCTGATGGTGACTCCGATAAGGAGGGTAGACTCGGAATCCTGCTACAGTCCCGTTGTCCGGCTGTGTTAACCGAAAATCTGTTTCATGATAACCGTGCTGATGTTGAGTTCCTTTCATCGGAACATGGCCGTCGCGCTATCGCCCAACTTCATGTAAAAGGTATCGTGGATTACATCAATACTGCCGGGTAAGGTATGCAATGAGTTTTTAATTGATTTTCTTATGAATAGGTTTGCTCAGCTTATTTTTATCTTGTGTGCGGTTGCCTTCGGCATTTTCTGTTTGTCTCTGCACTGTTCCCGTCAGAATGATAAGTTGCCGGAATTTTCTCCGCAGCCTGCCGCTCCTGTTATCGTAACAAGAGTTTGCACTGTCAGAGTAGCTGTTCCGCAGCCGGTTATCACAAGTTCACGTATTGAACGTCGGAAATTTCCTCTGGCTATGAAGGATTCATCGGAAATACAAAAGCAGCCGAATTGTATCGACTCGGTGACAGTGCTTGCCAAAGTTGAATCATCTATCTACGAGGGAGATACTTACCGTGTATGGGTATCAGGTATAGATGCGGCGCTGGACTCGATTGTGCTGTTTAACCGTTGTGATTCTGTGTTCGTACCCGTGAAGCAGGTGTGCAAAAACACACGTAAAAGATGGCATATAGGGCCTTACGTCGGCCTTGGATGGTCTCCTGCAGGGGTGCATCCGTCTGTAGGGGTCTGCGTGTCGTTCTCGGTTTTTGATTGGTAATTACAGTTTTCGAGCGCTATTTGTAATGTTGGGTTAATTTCATATTGGTTAGTTAGTGTTTGACACCGCTCCGTGAGGAACGGTGTTTTTTTGTATATAATTTTCCAAATCAGAAAGATTTTTATCAGCTCGGAAAGGTTTTTACCGCAGAGACGGCGGCTGCATATTCCGCTTTTCGGTGGGCCCCTCCTTGCTTCGGTCCGTAGGCTGCCGTGGGGGGTAGGCTAACGCACAAAGACGGGCAAAGCCCGACGATAAAAAGTTAGTATGCCGCAAATCAAAGCCTTAAAATTGTCAAGCCTTTAAAACTTGTATAATTAACGGTCACAACCCTATATTTATAGGCTGTGACCGCTAATGTTCGGTGTTATGAGCTACTTAGTATTTAATTTTGCCCTTTTCTTGATAGCTGTAGTAGTTATCAATAGTTACAATTATATGGTCAAGTAATGTTATCTCCAGAATCTTAAGGGCCTTTAGCAATTTGACCGTTATATCGTCATCTTGCAGAGAGGGGGTGTATGTGCCGGATGGATGGTTGTGACAGAGAATAACTCCTTCGGCTCGCGCCAAGAGTGCGCCTACACATACGCTTTTAAGGTCAAAGGCACAGCAAGTTGACGAGCCTATGCCAATAGTATGCACTCCGATTACACGGTTTGCGCGTGACAAATAAATGACTTTGACAGTTTCGCGCAGCTCTATATCGTTATAGGTGTTGCGAATAAGAGTGGCAATGTCGGAGGCAACGTGAACTTGCGGCTTGCTGCTTGTTGGTGTGTTTGTGCTGTAGCTAAGAGTGCAGACAGGTACACCGGAGGCGGCAGGGTTTGCTGCATCTAAAGTAGGAGCCGCAGCAACTTCGAGCATGGCAACCGGTTCGGCTGCAATTTGCTCACTGTCAGGTAGCATCTCGAAAATTGTCATCTGTCTGGTACTACTCGACAGACGCTGTGCGCGTTTTGCGCCGTTGGTAATCTTAGAATTTTTCATTACCTTTGTGAAGTTTAAATTTTGACATAGTAGAGGCATAACCCGTGAGGGCGAAAGGCCTCTTTTTTTATCTCCCGTTTTTCAATACACAAAATTAATACTTTTTAAATTACTGTGCAATAGTATTTTATGTACGTAGAAGGTAAAATAAGGCAACTTAGAGAACGGTATTGAAGGTCAATTTCAAAAGGGTATTTTTATCTCATATAATCAGAGTTAAGGGCATATAAGATATTACAGGCTTCGACAGGGATATATTTTAACTTGGAGTCTGAGTCTTTGAGACTTTTTAAACAAATGTTAATAAGTGTCAACAAAATAGGTTTTATTTGTTAATAAATGTTAGTAATTAGCTGATATAGCTGTATAACAGTAGTTTTCGTGCGCAAAAATTGAGGGAAGGCTTTCCCCCCACCGCGTTTGGTTTGCTCCGCGTGGCTCCGCAAATGCTGCTTCGCGCTGGTATAGGTTTTTCGCGCGTAAAAAGTGCCGGAAGGGTTTTCCCCCCAACTACGTTGGTTTGCTCCGCGTGGCTCCGCAAATGCTGCTTCGCGCTGGTACAGGTTTTTAAGGTGCTTTTTTGTCTTTTGCATCTTCCGGAATGACTCGTAGATTTGGCGTATGGCAAGAAGTTACAGAAATTCGACATCTATTACGCTTAATATAAATGGACGCCAGGCGGCTAACATGCTGAATAATCTCAAGTCACAGGCTCAGGACCTTGAGAAGAAACTGGCTGCCGCCACTGCTCGCGGTGACGCTAAGGCTATGCAGCAATTACAGCGACAAATTAATAGCGTTAATGCCTTAATGCGTCAGATGCAATCACAGACTCAGGGCGTGGCGGAGGTAATGGCTCGTCTCGATAGAGCTACTCCGAAGGAACTCAAGGCGACTTTGACAATGTTGCGCAAACAGCTTGATAATATTCCGCGTGGTTCTGCGGTGTGGCGTGACCATGTTCGTATGATTCAACGTGTGCAAGCTGAGTTGTCAAGAGTTAATGCTGAAATGGCTCAGTCTCAGTCGTGGGTTAATCGCCTGCGCTCCGGGTTTGATAAGTGGGCTAATGTTGCTATGGCGGCGGCTGCTTCTGTCGCCGGTATTGTGGCTGCTGTCCGTATGTCGGTTGTAAAGTATGCCGATATGGAACAGGAGGAGGCTAATGTCCGCAAGTACACCGGTATGACGGTCGAGGAAACTCGGAAAATGAATGAGGCTTTTAAACAGTATGATACTCGTACTGCTCGTGTGGAACTTAATAAGTTAGCTCAGGAGGCCGGACGATTGGGTAAAGCCTCAAGGGAAACTGTTGAGGAATATGTGCGTGCTGCTTACCAGATTAATGTTGCTCTTCAGGACCTCGGTGAGGGTGCTACTCTTACAATGTCGAAGCTTACGGATATTTTTGGGGATGAAAAGAGATTGGGTACAGAAAAGGCGCTGCTATCTGTCGGTTCTACACTTAATGAACTTTCTATGAGTTGTTCAGCTTCTGCTAATTATATCGCTAATTGGACTTCTCGTTTGGGTGGCGTAGGTGCTCAGGCAAGACTTACCGTGCAGCAGATTATGTCGTATGCTGCTGTGCTTGATTCTAAGAACCAACCGTTGGAGGCTTCTGCTACGGCTGTGGCGCAGGTTATTACTCGTCTCTATCAACAGTCTGGAAAGTATGCTAAGGTGGCCGGCCTCGAGGCTAAGTCGTTCGCTAAGTTGTTGCGCGATGATGTTAATTCGGCTTTCCTGCTTTTTCTCGATACGCTTAATAAGTCGGGTGGAATGGATAAATTGGCGCCGATGTTTAAGGATATGGGGGAGACCGGCTCGCGTGCTGTGGCTGCTCTCTCTACTCTTGCCAATAATGTGCAGGAGGTGAAGGAGAAACAGATTCTTGCTAACAAGGCTTTTGATGAGGCTATTTCAGTTACAAAGGAGTTCAATATTCAGAATAATACTGTTCAGGCTGGTCTCGAGAAGGCTAAAAAGAATTTCACAGAGGTAGCGATTGCTTTGGGGGAAAGGCTTCAGCCGGTTGTGAGGTTTACTATTACTTCGACTTCGGCTCTCGTTAAAGTGTTGATGTTGTTAGTTGATTTCGCTATTAATTATCGTCGTGAAATTATTGTTACTGCTTCTGCCGTGACTGCTTACTCTGTGGCTGTCAAGGCGGCTGCTATAGCAACAAAAGCTAAGGCGGCGGCTTCTGTAACAGCTCGTATGGCGCTTGCTGCTTGGCGTAGTATGGTGTTACTGTCATCTGCCGCTACTGCGCTGATGACAGGTAATGTCGTAAAGGCGTCGGCTGCTATGAAATTATTTAGGTCGTCGATTGCTTTTTCAGGCGTTGGCCTGGCTGCCGCTGCTGCTGTGGCGGCTATATCTGTCGCCGTTATAAAACTGACTGAGAAACTTAATGATTTTGAGGCTAAGGTTCAGAAAGTGGTCAGATCTTCGAAACAGTGGACAGTGGAATCTGTGAAGGAACGTATTGCTCTCGATAGGTTGTTCGGTACGTTGGAAAGTGCAAAGAAGGGTACTGAGGCTTATGAGAAAGCGCGTCAGTCGCTTATCAGTCAGTATGGGCAGTATCTCGGCGGTTTAGTCAACGAACAGGGTGAAATCATTAATCTTGCTTCTGCTTATAATGTTTTGACTAAGGCGATTGCACGTATGGCGCGACAAAAGGCGTTGGCTAATGCAACACAACAAGTCGAGGATGAGTATGTGCGACAGTCTGCCGATGATCTCAAGCTTCTTGAAACATCGCTGAAGTCTTATGGTGCTACGGATAAACAGGTGGCTACTGTCATGGCGGCGGCTGCTGAGTCTGTCTCGACTGGTACTGCTGTCTCCGGAACTGCTGCTAATATCGTAAAATCGTTGTCGACAGCTAATCCTACTTTAGATAACAAAAAGGGTAAACAACTTAATGCTGCGCAGATACTGGCTGCTAAGTGGGGTATCTCCTTTGCCAATGTCGATAGTCCGGAGGTCATTTTGTCTCGCGTCATGGATAATTATAGGGTTAAGTCTAAGGAGGTCGCAAGAATAAATGCCATTGGTAAGGCGGAACAGGGCAAGTATACTCAGCAACAACTCGAGGATTATCTGTCTTCGCTCGATAAGACTATTGCCGTAGGTGGCGGACGTGTCAGCGTGCCGGAGGAGTTCTTGCCTGAACGTAAGTACACAAATGTCATTCCTTTGGTGGTAGCCGGGGGAAAGGAGAATGAGTATCAGGCAGACCAAAAGAAAAGATTGGCCGAGGAACAGAACTCTGGCCGTTATCTAACGACTGAACAGGCTGTGGCTGCTAAGGAGGCTGTCATGGTGGAGTTACGTGTCAGTGGGTTTATGCCGATTGCCAAATCATCTTCGGAAAATCCGGAATTTACGGTGACGGATAATGATGATGCTGATTCGGGTTTAACCGAAGCTGAGAAGGAACAGGCTGCTAAAGAGGCTAAGGCGGCTGCAATTAAGGCTAAGAAGGAGTTTAAGGCGGAGTTGGATGCTGTTAAGGCTGATATGCTTAACAGAGAGGCGGAGCTGATTGCTCTGCGTTCTGTCGGTGAGATTGATTATTTGTCTCTTATGAAGCAGCGCCGGGAGAATGAAATCAGTTATCTTAATAAGTCTCTGGAGGTTTATGAGCGCTATGGTATCGCTGATGACGATGATGCAGCGAATCTTAGAAGGAAGAAGGCTGAGAAGGAGGCCGAGTATGCAGATAAAATTCTGTTGCTTTCAAGAGAGACTCTCGAGGCTCAGTATAAGGATAAGGAACTGAGCCTGACTCGTGAGTTTGAGTTGCTCGAAACTCCTTCTTTCCAACGTCGCCGTCAGCTTGAGGAGGAGTTGTTTGAGCTTAAGGTGGCTAAGTTAAATGACCTTATGGCGCTCTATGATAAGGGGTCAAAGGAGTATGCGGATTTACAAAAACAGCTCGTTGATGCGGATAATGAGTATATCTTTAATAGACGTAAGAAGTTGGCCGAAAAAGTGCGCGAGTTATCAAGGGAGTATGATAAGTTGTCGGCTGAGGACAAATTCAAAGCGGAGTCTGATGTGATGTCGTATCTGGTGAAACAGGGTGAGATTTCACAGGTGCAGTTTGATACATGGTTGTCCAAGGCGAAGGATAATTATAAAAAACAACTTCCGGGTAATACGGACTTATCGGCAGTACAGAAAGCGCAAAAGGAGTTTGACAAGGAGAAGAAGTTGCTCGATGATGCTTTGTCGGCCGGAATGATTGACAGTAAGGAGTATGAAAAGAGACTTGCCGTTTTAAAGTCGAATCTGTCGGCTGCTTTGATCGAACCGGCTAAGGAGTGCGGAGCGGAGTGGTCTAAGCAGTTTATGTCGATGTTTGACGCATGGCAACGGTTTGCCGATGCTGTCAAGTCTGGTAACGGGGATATGTGCTCTGCTCTTTCAGGGGCCGTGTCAATGACTGCGGCTTTGATTGCTTCCGTGTCTCAGTCTGTGACTGAGCTCACTTCGGCTAATATGCAGATACAGATTGACTCAATAACCAAACGATATAATAGGGAAATCGAATTGGCACAGGGTAACAAGTATCTTACGGCTCGTCTCGAACAGGAGAAGGCTGATGAGATTGCGGCTATGAAATCGGAGGCTTCGGAAAAGCAGTTCAAAATGCAGCTCTTTGCTACTTTGGCGCAGACTGCTGCTAATGCGGTGGCTGCTTATGGCGCTGCTTTGCAGGTTGGTGGTATGGCTGGCCTTATTCTTGCTCCGATTGCGGCTGGATTGGCGGTGGCTCAGGGTGCCGTACAGATTGCAGTGCTCGAAAAACAGAAGCAGGCGGCAGCTGCCTCAGGTTATAGGAAAGGTGGTTTCACCCCGTCTGGAAATCCTGACGATATTGTCGGTGTCGTACATGCAGGGGAGTGGGTAGCTCCGGCTGACTTGGTTAATGATCCGGTGGCAAGACCTTTGATAAATGCCCTGGAGTGGGCAAGGGCTAATAATTCTATGGCTGCATTGCCAATGGGTGTGGCTTCTGATGTCGCTTCGGCTCAATTAGCTTTCGCTCGTCTTGGCTTACAGGGTAGGACAGCGGAACATGGTACTTCGGTTATGTGGTCTTCGGAGCGTGAGAATACAGGTACTGCTCGTCTTATGAAGGTGCTGGATAGATTATCTGACCGACTCGATGAGCCGTTTCTTACTGTAAATACTGTATCGGGTAAACATGGTATCAAACAGGCTGAGGATAAATATAACCGCATAATTTCAAATAAGTCAAGGTATAAAAATCGTAATTCAGCATGATTGCTCTGTTTGTTGAGGGTACTCCCATAGCTCTCCCTGATGATTTGTCATTTGATTTGGTACTTGAAAATCGTCTGTTTTCGGACGCTGATGGCTTTTCGCTGGATTTTGATGTGCCGATTAAGTCGTCTCCACAGAATATGTCGATTTTCGGTGCGGTACTTAGACCGGATGTCGATTTGTCTCGGTTGTTTTTTTATGCTGAGTTACATGTCGGTACTCGTGTGCTTAAAGGTTGTGTCGCTGTGCTGGAGTCGTCGGCTGATTCGCTGTCTCTGCAATTCCTTGAGGGACGTAGTGCTGATAACTTTTATTTCGGATTAGATGACATATATATAAATGAGTTGGAATTGGGTGTTTATGCCCCGTCTGCTGAAATATCGTGTGCTTTGGCATGGCGCGGATTCGATGAGCAACGCAATGCTGACATGCCGGCGGTCGCTCTGCCATGGGTAAATAATGCTTCGGGGGTGATTAATAATAGAGTAGTGATGTCCGGCGAAAACTGGGTATGGCATGAGGAAACGAAACAAATTTCTTGGATGCCGTATCTTCTTCCTCTGACTAAACGTATCCTTAGTGTTGTCGGCTATACTTTCGATTTGTCGGAATGGGAGAATTCAGTGTTCAGACATCTTATTATAACTAATGCAGTTCCGGTTTCATGGGGTATCACAAGTGTTGCTGCTGCTCTGCCTCATTGGTCTGTAAAGGAGTTCTTTTCACAACTCGAATATCTGCTGCGTGGATATTTTGATTTTGATCATGCGGATAAATCGGTTTCCTTCCGATTTTACGACTCTGTGGCTAATGCTCTGCAGACGGTGGTTATTAATGATGTAATAGATGATTTCTCAAGAGAGTATGACCCGGAGGAAAAATCAGCTGATTTCCTTCCGATGAGAAATCTAAGCTTCTCTCATTCGTCTCATTTAGCAGATTTTTATGATTGTCAGTGGTATGTGGATTTGCGACGCGAAGCGGTTATCTCTTATGATTCGCTGTCTCAGCTCATTGACGCGAATAAGTGGCTCGGTGATAAAGTCGGGAATGTCAGGGGACAAAGCAGCAAACTAATGTATGCTCGTGATGTCGATTGCCATTTCATCTTCAAATTTGCTGATAATGCCGATGGCCGCTGGACTCATAGCCTTATACCGGTCAATCAGTTCGGCCCGAAGGTGATTGACTCTGACGAAGATGCTGATTTTATCGACTTGAAGTTTATCCCGGCTGCTATTGATATGGGTGATTCTTTGTGCGTGTTTAATAATCCTTCTTCAGCGGCTGCAAATGACAATTCAGAAACAGCCGCTGAGATTGGAATAGGGGAGAACAGGGAGGAGTCAATCCGTAAATACCAGACATCTTCGTTTTCGACAATTGAGGCCGGCAAGAAGGAAAAGCCTCAATATTACTCGAACATTTCAGTAGCTTTCTGGCCGGGATATACACCGGAGGCAAAAATTCCTTACATGCCTTGGACAATACCTTTCTGCATCGCCGACGGCTGGGTAAGAGTAGATACACCTGACAAGGATTTCAATCTCAGGATTAATGAGGCTGCTAACATACCTTATTCTAATGCTCCTGATATAGATCCTACTCGAAAGCTGATAATTTCGTTTCTGTCGGATTCTCTGCCGGATCCTCGGTCTGTTTTCGCCATTCGCGGAAAATTGTATGTGTGTGAAAAATTGTCCGCTGAAGTTACTCCTCTCGGGTTCTCGCGTGTCATGAAGGGAGAGTTCTATCCGTTTTAAAGCTCGCCTCTGAATTTTGTAACCTCTTTATGTACTGTACTGTCACGGCCCTGCAAATATTTGTTGGTCGTAGATATGTCGCTGTGTCTGGCCTGATCACGGGCTATTACTATCCCTTCGCTGTTAGCCAGGTCACGGATGCCGGAGTCTTTAAGGCTGTAAAATTGCAATTCATCTCCCCAGCCTAATTCTCGACGCATAACTGCCCATCTTGTCCCAAACTGGTCAGCTTTCTCCTTTTTGGCCGCAGGGCGGAATCCTTTGCCGAAAAGATAATAATCTGTCGGAGCACTGAGAACTCCTAATTCAAGCATCAGCTCAACGATAGAGCGGTTAAGACCAACATTCAGGTCACGTCGGTTTTTACTGATACTGCTGGAAATGAAAACGCGCATCTCTTTGATATTGACGTCTCCGACTTTCAAAGCTGAAAGTTCAGCCGGTCGAATAAACGTATAGTATTCCATTAGACAGGCAAGAAGAAAGGCACGGTCAGTTTCTTCGAGGTGGCGCCGCAGCATGGCAAGGTGTGTTGAATTAAGAGGCTGACGCTTTTTAGGAGTCTCGCGAAGTTTGGCAATCCCGGTAGCCGGATTATCTGGAATATATTTCCGCTCTTTCATAAATTCACAGAATGAAGAGCACCAAAGGGCATAGTTATTCCGGGTTCTCGCAGATGCACCGCGATCAAGAAGTACCCAGTCAAGGAAGTCATTAACAAAAGAACGGTCGAATTGATAAGCGTAACGGATAGGAATTTTGCGACTCTCGTTATATTCGGTAAGCATCTTGGCCTTCGACTTATAATCATAGCGTGTACGGACACGATCCATTCTATCGACGTAAGCGTGATAGCGGCTCAGAATTTCAGACATCTCTGTGTAACTGCGACTGTTCTCAGTGGTCGCCCAGGGATTCCACCCTGAAGTTAACTTTTTTGTAATTGTCTCAATCAGGATCGCCGCCATGCGCTTTTGTTCACGGGCCGTGCCGGCGCTGTCTACATGATATTTCTTTCGTCGAAGTTCGCCGGTGGCAGGATCCAGAGCGTAAAAGTCAACATATTTTTTTTTGCCGGTACTATGGTAAGTAGGCAACGTGTATCCTAATAGTTTTGATAAGGATGTTAATCGGTTTTTCGGACACATTTTTTTTACATTCTTTACCTCAAAATGAGCCGAAGAATGTCGGTGGTTGTTTTTTGCGTCTAAGTAGCGTCTACGATAGTTCACAAAAGAAAGCAGCTAACTGTTTGATTGTCAACAAGTTAGCTGCTTTAGTTGTGGCGGGGGCAGGACTCGAACCTACGACCTTTGGGTTATGAGCCCAACGAGCTA
>CAMWVA010000116.1 GCA_947177575.1 uncultured Porphyromonadaceae bacterium
TCTCAATTAAATTATACTATAGTATTTTTTGTATAATTTCTTTTGTAAATTTGTATTTATAAGTTATCTTTGTAAAAATCATAAGTAAATATCTGTCTAAGACAAGTCAATAATGGATACAATGTAACGGAATCAAGGAACAGTATATCACTTATGATTCTAATGGATTCTATACACCTTTTGAGAGGTATTAGAAACCGTTAAACTATCTTGGAAACATTATTGAACACTTAGAAATGTCTTGACTTCACTCTTTTGGTATAAAAAGTCAGATTCTACGGATTAAACAGCTGAATTCTCGGAGTCATCAACAAACTCATAAAATTACCGAAGTATTGAGTATATGAAAATGAAAAATATAGCTATAACATTATTTTTAATAACTGCCGCAATTTCAGGCAGTGAAGCACAGAATATGGAGACATTTACTATCAAAGGTGCAGAAGGTATGCTTTATGCCGAACTGCAGAAACCGGAAACAAAAGAGAGTAAGATTCCGCTGACAATACTTTGTCACGGATTTACGGCAAACTGCAATACAGAACTGCTGACCGATATTGCCAATGATTTGCAGAGCAACGGTATCGCTTCGCTACGTTTCGATTTTAACGGACATGGAAAAAGCGAGGGAGAATTCCAGAATATGACAGTGCTTAACGAAATCGAGGACCTTAAGAATGTGATTTCGTGGGCACAGGCACAGCCGTGGGTAGAGAATATTTCTCTTCTCGGTCATTCACAGGGAGGTGTGGTGGTCAGTATGACTGCCGGTGAACTTGGTGACAAAGTTATCAAGAATGTCGTGCTTATGGCTCCTGCCGCTGTGCTTCGTGATGATGCTCTGAGAGGTAATACAATGGGGGCAACGTATGACCCGTGGAATATGACTGCTGATTACATACAGTTACCATTCGGCGATCTGAAATTGGGTCGTAAGTACATTGAGACTGCTGTCAATCTCTCCATATATGAAACAGCACTCAATTATACCGGGCCGGTGCTTATAATTCATGGCACACACGACAGAGTTGTACCCTACACCTACGGAGAGAGATACGATCAGGGGTATCGCAACAGCAGTATCAAACTGATACCGGGTGAAGACCATTCGTTTACAGTTAATACAGCGGAAGCAGCGCTTTATGCTACCGACTGGCTTGTAAAACAGTTGCGCAATAACGAGTAACGTTCTCTATACGTTGGAAAGCAATGAAAGCAAACTGTATATCCGCACCTTTGACACGTCAGTTTCTTGAGCTTGTCAGAGCGACAATGTGGCAGACGCCTGTTGACTGTCGTCTGTTCAGAGACTACACTGTAGATTGGGAGGCTATAGGCAAGCTTTCATTGCAGCAGACGGTGGGAAACTTAGTTATCGAGGGCGCTATGTCTTTACCACCGGAACTTATGCCTCCGAAAGAGTGGCTCCGCTATGGCTATTCATTCATTGAACGCAACCGACGTACCCATCTTATTCTTGACAGCTGTGTGGCCGAAGCAGTAAGACTTTTACAAGAGACGGGAATTAAAGCTATACTTCTTAAAGGACAGGCATACGCCCGATGCTATCCACAATCAGACTTACGTCAATGCGGTGATATAGACCTTTATGTAGGCGAAAGTAATTATCTTCCGGCATATAAAGCTGCCTGTAAACTCGGTTGGGAAAGTTCTGAAAAATTCATACCCGACTCAAAACATTACGGCTGTACTCTCAGAGGCATACGTATCGAATTACACCGTTTGGCAGGAAGATTTCCCTCACATTCGGTCAATCGTAGATTTCAGGAATGGAGTCGCCGTCAGCTGTCAGCCGGAGAACGTAGTGTCATTATCGGAGGTGAGGAAATCCCTCTCCCTACTCCGATATTTGATGTCATATTCGTTTTCATGCATCTGTACCTTCATTTCATAAACGGCGGAATAGGTCTAAGACATATCTGTGATTGGGTCTTACTGCTCCATACTCATTCCGATAATATTAACCGTCAGGAACTCAGAAAATGTCTTAAAGATTTCCGATTGCTGAAAGCATGGTGTCTATTCACCCCCATAGCTGTTGAACAGTTAGGAGTTCCGCAATCGGAGTGTCCTTTTTACTCAGCAGAATATCGTAAAAAATCGAATAAGATATTCTCTTTTATTCTGAGAGGAGGTAATTTTGGCAGATATGGAAGTGAAGGTTCCGGACGCCCTGAGGGCTATCTGAAAGGAAAATTGTATTCCTTACGCCGACATAGTAAAAAGATGCTTTCGTATCTTTCAATCGACCCAAATACCGTAATACGGCACTATAGTAATTTTTTATTCAAAGGAACAAAGATAGTGCTGACAGATATACTGAAAAAGAACTGACAGATGATACGGTATATCTTAAATATGACACGTGGCTTCCGCAAACGTATAGCGATAAGCGCTCTGGCCGGAATAATACGTGTGATTACAGGATTAGTGTTCGTAGCCCTGAGTAAGCGGGCAGTAGATATAGCTACAGGACAGGCAGATGGAGACCTGACGGTGTACGTTGCGGCGTTAGCGTGTGCCCTCGTAATCGAACTTATATGCTCATCAGCAGGCAACCGTAATACCGAACTATCGGAAGCCGCTATGAAGGATACACTTCAACAGCGTATCTTCAGCCGTTTGCTTACTGCTAAATGGACCGGACGTGAAACATTTCACTCCGGCGATATGCTATCACGTCTCACTGAGGATTGCCGGATAGTTTCGGAATGTCTTTGCCGTACAGTTCCGGCAATTATAGTCGCTGCTTTTCAGCTTACAGGAGCATTCATCTTTTTGTGGTATTTCAGTCCTGTTCTTGCTATAATTCTTTTTCTTCTGCTCCCTGTATTTATTTTGGGTGGAAAATTATTTTACCGAAAAGTACAACTTTTCACACAACAGATACGTGAGACCGAAAGCCAGCTTCAGGAACGTATGCAGGAAAGTCTTCAACACCGTATACTCCTTCTGACATGCCGGCAGACAGCACGTGCTATCGAGACCATCAGAGATTTACACCACTCACGATATTCGCTCATTCGCCGAAGAACAAACGTTACCGTTTATTCCCGTACCGCAATAGTGGCCGGATTTGAGACAGGCTACTTAGTGGCTTTCATTTGGGGCATAATAGGTCTGAGTAACGGAACCGTTTCTTTCGGTCTGATGACGGCTTATCTTCAACTTGCAGGACAAATACAGCGCCCGATAGCGGAGTTGGCAAGGCTTATTCCGGGACTGATTCAGTCTCACACAGCATTCTCACGAATTGCTGACATAGAAAATATGCCTTTGGAAGAAGATGATACATATAAGTCGGAAAGGACAGAAAATTCCGTACCGACAGGTATCATTTTCCATAATGTTACTTTTGCCTATCCGGAAAAAGAGCAACCTGTATTCAGCCGATTCAGTCACAACTTCGCTCCCGGCAGCTGCACTGCCATCATGGGTATGACAGGTACAGGAAAAAGTACACTTCTCCGTCTTATACTGGCTCTTCTCAAGCCACAAGAGGGGGATATAAATTTATTCTATATTAAAGACGGAGAGAAACGTATGATGCCTGTATCTGTTACAAGCCGGAATCAGATTGTGTACGTCCCGCAGGGAAACAGTCTGCTGAGCGGCACCATACGCCAGAATCTACAGATAGGAAAACCTGACGCTACAGACGAGGAGATGTACACAGCACTTCATAGAGCTGCGGCCGACTTCGTACATGACTTGAAATACGGGCTTGACACTACATGCGGTGAACATGGGGAAGGGCTGAGCGAAGGACAGGCACAGCGGATTGCTATAGCCCGCGGACTGCTCTATCCCGGCAACATTCTACTGCTTGACGAAATCAGTGCCTCACTTGACGAAGCTACAGAAACACTCCTTATGCAACGGCTGACAGAAAAGCACAGCTCACATACAGTGCTGTTAGTCACACATCGCTCCAGTGTACTCACATATTGTGACAGTGTATTGCATCTCGGCTGATTTCAGTAGTTAAGTACAATGTCAGCTATCTGAAAGTACAATAGTATTCTAAATACTAAAAAGATTTTTGCTATCAGCATGAGAGATTATCACGATTTTCTCCCTCATTATTAATAGCGATTAATAAAACGAAGAAAGGAGGACTATGGCACAGATATTCGAAGAGAACGATTCATTTGCCGGACTGACGATACGACAAAAGCTCAGCCGACACCACGACGGAGAACGGGAAGTGTATCTGGCTTCTGATACCGAAGGCAATGATGTGGTACTGACGGTATTTGACCTCCGTTCGAAGCGATATTCGGCTGAGCGTTCGGAAGCCAGCAAGCGTCAGCCGGATTTTATCGAAGAGGTGCGTTTTCTCAAAAATAATGCTAAGCTCAAGGGAGTACCTTCATTTATAGAATCAGGTATAACGTCACATCGTCGTCACCGCTATGGATGGATTACACAGAAGTATTTTAAAGGTGATACTTTGGAGACTCTTATCAATAACGGTGAAAGGTTCACACTGTCAGAAGCGCGGTACATTTTTGAGCGGATGGCTGAAGTCATTGAAGCAGTCTATCGGTTTACACAGGGTGGCGGTCATTATAACATCTCTCCCGGCAATATCTTACTCAACCGTAACGAAACAGGAGAACCCGATATAGCACTGATAGGATTCACAAACATCGGAGAGAGCTACAACGGTTCAAGCTCAATCGATGACACAACTCTCGACAACCGTTTCCGTGCACCTGAAACTCTTAAAGGTATTTTCAGTCACAGGTCTGATCTCTATTCGCTCGGTATGGTGATGCTGGCTATGCTGACCGGTTTTCCGGCTACAGCATACGCCGGAGGACCGACAAGCGAAATGCCTTCTATCAATGAGCAGGCCGAGGTCAGTCCGGTTGAGTATCATAAAATAGTCTGGAGTGGAGCTGAGAGTGAACTTCCTTCCTCCATACGTATGATTCTACACAAAGCTACCGATCTCACGCCCTCGGCACGTTTCGGTAATATTGAGAAATTCAAGAGCTTCATCAGCAAATATATACGTCCTGAAGTGCCTCTGCGTACAGAAGCAACAAAAGAGAAAAGTACCGAAACCGAAAATCCTGCTCCGGCACCTTCCGCTGTATCTCACGCACTTGATGAAGTGGCTGGTATGTCGGAACTTAAGGCACTGTTCCGCCGTGATTTTATCCGGATTGTACAGAATCCTAAAATTGCCAAAGCGTATGGTATCAAACCGAGTAACTGTACTCTGCTGTACGGACCTCAGGGTTGCGGAAAGAGCTTTATAGCAGAACGGGCTGCAAAAGAATCAGGCCTAAGATATAAGGTAGTCAATCCTTCCGAACTCGGTTCTATCTACGTACACGGTGCGCAGCAGAAAATAGCCGAGACTTTCGCCGAGGCCGAGAAGAAAGGGCCGATGATTCTTATTTTCGATGAGTTTGATGCTCTTGTGCCCAAACGTAATTCGGAGATGAATCCTAATCAGGCCAACGAAGTCAACGAAATGCTGACGCAGATGAACAACTGTGCCGAACGGGGCATATATGTGATTGCCACTACCAACCGACCTTGTGACCTCGACCCGGCAATACTACGCCGCGGAAGAATTGACCAGTCAATATACGTTCCTATGCCTGATTTCGAAGCACGTAAGGAATTATTCAGACTCGAACTCGCCAATCGTCCCTGTGATGAAAACATGGATTTCGAGCGTCTGGCCAACGTTACGGAGCATTATACCTGTAGCGACATATCATATATCGTTGCCGAAGTCTCACGACAGTGTTTCGAAGATACTCTTGACAAAGCTCTCGATACTCCTGTGCCTATTTCAATGCAACGTCTTATTGATGTAGCTGAAGCGACCGTACCTTCAGTATCAGAAGCACAACGTAAGGATTTTCTTAATCTGAAAGAACGGATGGAAAATCGTGCAGGTAAAGATACGAGAAAAAAAGTAGGATTTCTTACCAATTCCTAATATAAAGGTAGAGTTTTTACCCTCCCTATTTATGTACATTATATAAAATTATATACGATGACTACAGAAGAAGTTTTGGATGTGCTTCACAAGCTCGGCTTTAGGCCTGAACACATTGACGATGATTTCGGTTACAGTTTTGAATACGAAGGTCTGACCCTGCTTTATGTCCCTGCTCCCAACGACGACACCAAATGTCTGACTATCATGCTGCCCAATATCTTTGACATCACTGAGGAGAACCGGCCCGCAGCATACGAAGCCATGATTCGTCTGGTTGGCAGACTTAAGTACGTACAGCCTTTCATTATGGGAAAGGATCAGGTATGGCTCACATACCAGCACTATGTCGGTGACGGCGAGGTGACAGAAGACCTTGTAGAACACATGATACGTGTGCTGACAGCGAGTATAATGAAATTCCACGAAATCATAAACGGAGAGGATAATGACAACTAAAGAACTACTGAAACAGGTACTGGAACAATGGGGCTTTCCTGTACTTGAGGAAAAGGAACACTCTCTGCTGTTCCGTTATCAGATGAATTACATTCAGCTAAATGCTATGGACGGAAACGGCGACAACCGTTCCGTAGCCGCTACCCTCTCAGGAATATTTACTGCCGAAGACGAGCAAGAGCTAAGACTCGGCCTGAAAACCTGTAATGACCTTAACTGGCATCTGCTCCAAGTAAAGCTCTATATCGATGGAGACAATGATCTGATAGTGGCCTCCGAATTCTTCTATAAAACTGAAGAAGACATGGAACATCTTCTCATAATGTCTCTCAACGCTCTGATAACAGGGAAAAAACAGTTTATCAAGAAATATAAAGAATATGTAGAAGAAGAGAAACTTCTCTCCGAACTCAACGAGGAAGAAGAATAACAACTATATCTCAGTAGCACGCAAAGACATCGGTACACACAATATACCTTCGCTGTCTTTGCGTGCTACATTTAGCATTTAAAAAAGTACGCCATGAGCAAAAGAATGACACTATATGATAAGGTACTTTCGCTGTTGCCGGATACCCTGATGTGGAGTCAGGGTATAGATATAACTGCTGCCGAAAATTTCTTACTTGAAGCTGACGGGCTACCGAGGATATTTCTGGGCTCAGGCGGTTCGCTGTCGGCTGCGCAGTTAGCCATGCAACTGTCGGTAGAAAACGGCATTGTCGCAGCCGCCATGACTCCTTACCAGTATATATGCAGCGCATGGAGCCGACTGCCCGCTAAAGTAGTTATTATAAGTGCCGGAGGCCGCAACATAGACGCGATAAATGCTTTCAAGACTGCATATACCAATCCGCAACAGAAGGTAAGTGTGATAATGACCTCAACAGCAACTCCTCTCGAACAGCTTATGGACGAAACAGGCGAAAATGCCAAATTCATTTATCCGTTGAAAAATAGGGATGGCTTTTTGGCAACCAATTCGCTATTAGCGTTCTATTCTTTACTGCTGCGTATCTACCGTAATGACAGTATAGAAATAACAGACTGGAGTTTTACAGAAACGATAGGTAAAAACCTCAGAGAATTTATCGGCAGATCTTACACACTCACTACCGAAAATTGGGATTCACATAACGCGGCTCTCTACGATGCCAGAGAGACAGATAGGTTCTATGTACTCTATTCCCCTGATACAATGCCTGTGGCCGTAGACCTTGAATCACGATTCTCGGAAGGTTCGGTAGGCTGCCTGCAAATTTCCGATTATCGCAACTTTGCTCACGGACGTTTCAACTGGTTTCATCAGCGTAAGGGACAGACAGCTATCATAGCTATTGTATCAGCAGAATCATCTAAAGTCGCTAATGATATTTTAAAAGAACTACCCGCCGAAATACCGCTGATGCGACTTACCACCGACCTTACCGGTTCAGCTGCCACAATTGAACTTCTTATAAAAAGCATGTACCTTGCCCGTTACCTCGGAGAACGCTGGGGACTTGATATAGGTGCACCTAAAGTCGCAGACTTCGGCCGTATAATACATCGTATGGATTTCATCGACTGATTGGCCGTAGCATCCAGTTAAACTTAACTTAAGCCTATCCCACACAAGGAGTAAATTTAAATATTTAAAAATTCTGCATATTTTTCTTTAAAAAATTATTGCAACATTCAAAATTAGATATTACATTTGCACAGGGAAATACAACGCCCGTTATTCCCCCATTTATATTCATCTGACTTACAAGTTTCTGCTCAGAAGAACGATATGGTAGATGGGCAATATATCACATTTATTTACAAATCCCGTAATTCTATGGACAAGAAAAAAATTGTCTTCTTTACCGGAGCCGGTATGAGTCGCGAAAGCGGCCTTCCGACCTTCCGTGGGCCTGAAGGCATCTGGCACCAGCTCGACGTTGAGCAGGTGGCATCAGCACGTTCATGGTATTGCGGCCGACGCAGCGATTGCAACGAACGCCGTCAGACGATGCTCGATTTCTTTAATCCACTGCGACGTGCTATAATGGCTCACGGTCCGAATAACGGACACCACGTCATAGCACATCTTGAAAAGGATTTCGATGTCACCGTTATCACTCAGAACGGCGATGATTATCACACTCGCGCCGGGTCACACAATGTGATATATCTGCATGGTGAAGCACTAAAAAATACATCTTCCGCTAATCCCTATCGCCCGATACCGATCGATCCTGACAATCCTGATATCAGAATCGGCGATAAAGCTCCTGACGGATCGCAGCTACGTCCATTTGTGATTTACTTCGGAGAGAACATTGACAAACGATTATGGCAAAAAGCTGTCCAAGCAACTCGTTCAGCTGATTATTTCGTAGTCGTAGGAAGTACAATGCTCGTATTTCCGGCTGCCGATCTGCTTATGAAGACAAGACCTGATTGCCAGTTGTTCGTAATAGACCCCGGTGAAGTAAGCCTGCCCGAAAAATGTCGGCACACCTTCACACATATTTCCGAACCTGCCTCAAGCGGTCTTGACAGTTTACGTCACACTCTCTGTGCCGGCTGATATCGCACCCTTTCCACAAAATTACTTATCTGACACAAAAAAATTAAAAAATCCCTCCTGAGACTGATATATTCTGAGCGTTTTATCACTCACTATCTATGACAACCCTTATAGCTACCCCCCGAAGTAATCAATATGACAGCTGCATATAGGCATCGGGAGCAATCAGCAGACGGATTGTCAGAATAAAAACAATCTTTAAAAAATGATACAGTCTCAGAAAAACATCGACCAACAGACATTCTTCGTTAAGAGTTCGTCAGAACAAGTCGGTATTGATATTAATGACATTCCCGCCATTATCAATACTCTGAAAGCATGATGGACGAAAATAACAACGGCTCATCATGCGAAAGTCGACTCATTGACAATATCCATGCCAAAGCCATGCAGGCAGACGATAGCCTGACACCGGTGCCATGTCCCCCTCCGGAACTTGACACCGTAGCCGAATTACTTGCCAAAGTTAAATCACCTATCTATAATCTACTTAGATAGAGAACCAAGCGTTGGCAAGCCGGTACCCTCTATTCTGTATCTGCCCCTTACGGGTCAACAAGGGGAAAGATTATTGCTTGTCACCAACGCTTAAAACTATCTGATATGACACGAGCCAACAACAATCACCACACCCGCCGTTATCCTCCCTTAGATGCAGTGCGCGGCAACGCACTGGAGATGATAAACGTGATCAAAAATGACGAGAAGGCTGCCGAGTATTTCTTCTTTGTCGAGATGTTCAATAAGATGAACTCTATTGCAGATGGTTACAATGGTTCTTTCGGTACCGATCTGACAGCTACCGATGTGAGCTACCTCACTTACCGTTGCTGCTGGGAAAATAACTGGGCACGCCTCAATACTTATAAAGGCGAGACCACCCCGCACAACTGGATGGCCAAAATAGCCACACAGGCTACCTACAGCTATCTCGTCGAGCAGCATTATATTTATCCTGTACGTGACACCCGCACCCAGGATTATCGTCTCAAAATACGTAGCATCAACAACACCGACCTGCGTCAGGCTATAGTAGATCTTGTATATGTACCTGAGCTGCACCACGCACTGGAGATGTACTACGTCAAGAAACTTCCTGTGGCCGACATGGCAAAATCATTCGGCAATCAGGCCACAGCCGATAAGATTCTTAAAACGGCAGAAAAGACTCTTATCGAACAGCTTCTCAATACCGAGAACCCATACGCAGAGATTGCTCTCTCGACCAAACGTCCTCTCAATCCCGAACTACGCTGGCAAGTCTGGCATGACCGTATCGATGATGACGGAGTCACCGATTCCTGCCAACTGTTGCGCGAACTGCTGTCTACATCTCCGGAACATATAGACTGGGACGAAAACGCACACAACTTCATTCTGGCTATCATAAACCAACTGAACTGGTGTGAACGCGACCGTGACCTGTGGTACGAACGTTTCTTCAACAACACTCCTTCAGCACGGCTGGCTGAACGCTACGCAGTACGCAACACATGGATCGATAACCGCTACTCGCTGCTCAACAAGGAATTCCGCATCGCCGTTCGCACATGGTGGAATCTCAATGCAAGCTGACCTTCGTAACGGCTCGATCGTGTCATTAATATCATAG
>CAMWVA010000117.1 GCA_947177575.1 uncultured Porphyromonadaceae bacterium
ATCGAATATATTCGATAACCCCTCATTATATTAGAGTCAGTATTTATTAAATGATTATTTTACAATCACTTTAGCTACAGTCTTACCAGCTTTCACTACATATACGCCAGCTTCGACGCTTATGCGGTTCATGGTAGCAGTGTTACCTGTGGCAACAACTTTACCGTCGAGAGTAGCTACACTTACAGTTTCTGCTTCGAAGCCGCTGAGAACAATCTCACCCTTGCCACCGGCGATGACTTTGGCATTCTTTACAGAGCCTATACCAACCGAATTTACGACAACTGCCTTGTTCGAAGGTTCTCCCTTAATACCGCTTTCAAGTACAGGTACAACGTAGAATTCGTTGCGGTCTGCGCTGTTGATATTAGCAGTGTACTTAGTCTCGGAAGTTGTTCCGATCATTTCAGCTGCACCACCGTTTACGGCCAGGTAAACCTCATAGCTTGCTACGGCACCCGAGTTAGCCAGTTCGAAGGTTATTGCATCGATATAGATACCGAAGATGTCTTCGCTGACATAGTGGAGTGCGAAACGGGTTGCTTCTGCCGGGAGAGTGAACTCATAATCAGTCCAGTCTTCCTGGTCAATATAGAGTACATCAAGTACCTCGAAGTCATCAGGATTCTCTGAACCTGTAGAGTAGGCTACTTCTATAACCTCAGCACCATAATTAGTGGTAAGAGGCTTAACAGAGAAGCTGAATGTGCTTCCGGCTGCTACAAGAGGTGAAATCAACCAGTCGTCAGCCTTGTCAGCCTGACCGCCGCTTGAGATAGGTACAGGACAGAAGGCAAGAAGCATCTGTTCGCCGTCCTTAGCTGTGATAGTACCGTTGCCACCGAACATCTCATCGAGCTGAGGAGCATTAACTACGTTGAAAGCACCGGGCTTGAAGGCTATATTACCTAACAGAGGATCATCGCTGCTTACACCGTTCCAGCAATAAACATCGGCACCGTCGCGGTCAATATTAGTAAACTCACCGATAGAAGTTGAGCTCATCTCGAACGGAGTCTCGTCTTCGAATGATGCGAAACCGCTCGGTACAGAAGGTGTTGTCCATGACAGGTTTACAACATTGTTGTCCTGAGGATCTACTTCAGCTGTGAGGTCGGTAACTACAACAGCTGTACCTTTCTTAACAGTCATTACGGCAGAAGCCGAGTCGTTAGCAACATTCAAATCACTGCTTGCAAGCTTGAAGCTGACAGTCAGTGTGCCGAGCATATCGGCGTTTATATCAAATGTGCAAGTGGCCTGAACCTTCTGGTCCGGATCTACCATATCATCAGCTTCAACTGTAGCCTCGGCAACAACTTTACCCTCGGCAGTTGTAACAGTGAACTTACCACCCTGATAAGCCATAGGCTTAAGACCATAGTTCTCAACAACAGCAGTGTACTCTGCCTTTTCGCCTATAACAGCGCTCTTAGGACCTACAAGCTGAGTTACAGCAAGGTCATAATCAACCATATTGCGGAGCGAGTAGCTTGCTAACATGAACACGCCACCTTCTTCACCGCTGATAACATTCATCTCGTAGTATACCCAAGGATTGTTCTGGAACTCTTCGGGAAGGTCAATTGCAAATGTGTTATAAGTGCTGATGTCATGATTAACCGAAGATAAACGGAATATTTCCTTAGGCTCTACACCGTAACCACAGGCTGTGACTGTGACATCATTCATAGTGCTCATGAGATTGAACTTGAGCTGAGTGTTTTCACAGTTTACAGTTGTGAACTTAGGCATACGAAGTGTCGAGTTACCGGCACCGTTAGAAGTAGCTATAATAGCGTTACCGTTTTCGCAGGCAAATTCTTCACCTAATTCAGCAGGATCGCTAACGCCCCAGCTATACTGTGTACCCTCATTAGTGATGATAGTAGCGGGACCGTAAGTCAGTAATGCATCTTCAAATTTCTCAACAGCAGGGAGCTGGTAGGGCTGACCAAGAACTACGTCAACGAACGAAATCACTGCAACATCAGTGCCATGTCCGGCAGCGATAGCTACAGTCCTTGTAGCCTGAGGAGCACCGGCAGGTACGGTTGCTTCATATTCAAATACATCTATACCGAGTTCTTCATAAAGACTCCAGCCGAAGATGCTTTCCTGACATAACCAGTAGGTGAGACCTGTCTGCTCAGTGTAACCGCCGTTCGCACCCTCTGTAGGAGCCTTCCATGTTACTTTTGCAGAAAGGTTGTCTGCACTTACTTCAGCAGCCATGTCTGTAACGTAACCCGGAACATCTACACCGGTGAATACATTTACATAGACGATTTCACCTAACTTACCGTTACATTCGGTCTGAACTTTGAGACGGTTGTCACCCTGAACAGTTGGTACTTCTACAGAAACAGTCTCACCGGGTTGACCTGAAACCTGAGCTTTTGCTACTTCTGAAGTAACAATACCGGTAACTTCGCCTGAAAGTGCAGAGCCGTTAATAGACTTGGTCGGTAACGTCATAGTTACAGTAGCATTGAGAGCACCCTCGGCACCACCCTTGACTGTTACGTTCTCGGCTTTTTCAGGACCTTCGTTTGTAATGCCTGTATTTTCAACCTCGAAGTCGCTGACATAGAGATAATATCTGTCTGCCTCAGAGATACAGTGTATACCGATATAATAGTTGCCGGCTTCAGGTACACGGGTATAAGCAGAGGCTATTGTCGGGGTAGTCCAATCACATACTGTGGGCTCAATGAGGCTAATAGTCATAGCGTCTGCATTCGGAGCTGTACCCATCATTACCTCATAACGCTCAGCATACATGCTATTTTCGCCTCTGACTTTCATCTGGAAGCTTATCAGTTCCTCTGTAGTGTTGATTTCCATAGGAGGCAGGAAGAGCCAGTCATCACCTTCATTATAGCTGTTATATCTGTAATAGAAGGCGTAAACGTCGTCAGCCATTTCTCTTAGACCCCATGTAGCACCGTCCTCATTATTATCTGTTATGGTAAACAGTTTGGCTTCAGAAGGTGTGGGAGCAAGCTTTACGGGAAGCTGAAGCGGATCGCCGTAAACGAGATCGTTCGAAGCGGTAGGTTCAGATGTCAGTCCGTTGCATGAAGCAGTTACCTCGGCTACATAAGCCTCAAGAGGAGTATTAGCCGGCAGGCCGGTCGGACAGCTTGTCTCAGAGATGTTCTCAGCTATGACTTTACCGTTAAGTTTTACTGTGTAAGTAATAGCTGCGGTCTCTATATAGCCACTGTGTACACCTGTAGATACGGCACTCCATTCTACGGTAGTATCGGTAAGTGTCACCTCGGCGGGTGCTACAGGTGTGTCATTACCGATATAAAGACTCAGTTTGGAAGCACGACCTTCAAGACCGTTTACTGACGGTACAAGACTGAAGATATGCGAACCTTGGGTTACAGTCATGTCTACTGTTACTTCTGCACCTGGCTGAGCAGTACCTTCACTCATGACATCTTTGTCACAGTAAACAGTGTAGTTGATTTCACCATTCAGGGCGTTGCCGTCAAGAGACTCAGTCGGCATAGTCCATGTAATGTTACCGCTGAGTGAGCCGTCTTTGAAGTCAGCACCTACTAAAGTAGCTGCCTGCGGAGTAGCCGGATCAAGAGCAGCTGTTTCGGTACATATAAGTGATGTGAACTGAGCACATCCTTCAAGGAAACAGAGTTCTTCTACACTACCATCCTCGGATATAGCTACGAGAGCTGCCCAATCATCGGTGTTGGGGTTCCAGATATATGCATTATCACTGGGACTCCAGCAAAGACCACCTGCATAACCGGTAGTATATTCTATCTCACAGATAGGTTCTGTCGCACCGGTAGTGCGGTCAATTTCGAAAAGCATAGGACTGCCGTCGTCGGCTAATTCTATACCTACAAGTGCACCTGTCTGCTGATTGACAGTCATCGCAGTGAAGTCATCAGTATCGCCCATATAGGTGAAGGTACTGCTTGCGACGTCATATTTTGCAAGAACACAGCCGGTCTGTGAAGCATTGAATGTTGTACCGTAGAAAGCCAGTTCCTCAGCATCGAAAGCAGCTGACAGGAAGACTTCGTTCATACCGGTATCCAGATTTACTTCATAGGTGTTTTCTACATTGCCTGTTTCAGCATCGTAAGTAACGATATAAGCGCCTAACAGCATACCCCAGAAAGTGCTGTAGCCGGTGGCATAAACCTTGCCATCGACTGCTCCGGCACCTGAAACTGTGTATTCACCCTGCTGGAAAATAATGTTGTATTCGCCTGTTTCAGCATTAATTGCACAATATCCCAGATCATTTTCAGTCTGTGCAAAATCGGAATAAGCCAGAAAACCGAACAGTGA
Source organism: uncultured Porphyromonadaceae bacterium (assembly GCA_947177575.1). GTDB lineage: Bacteria > Bacteroidota > Bacteroidia > Bacteroidales > Muribaculaceae > Lepagella. The sequence goes on from CAMWVA010000117.1 coordinate 4,333, forward strand.
ATCTTCTGCAGGTGCAAATAATGATGGTTTGGCATGACGTTTGTGCAATACACCTGTGTTCAGGCGTGCAGTTGAGTGTGCCTTAGTCAGACCGTTAGTTGTCTGACGTACACGTGACATCAGGGCTTTAGGGGCTTTTACTCCTTTAGCTGCTGATTTTCGTGGAGCTTCGGTCTTTGCTTTCTTAGCTGTCTTGGCAGTAGGCGTCAGAGGTGTAACCTGTGCCGCTGTAGTTGTAAGACAAACCAAGGATGAAAGACATAGAGATGTAAATTTCTTCATGCTCTCGGTTGTTTAGTTGTACTTATGGTTATTTATTCTCTGTTTTATTTTATGATGAATTCTGACACTTTGATAGTATATCAAGTATAGAATTCATATCAGTAAATGCCGTATCAATATTTTATATATGGCAGAGGGGAGCACGAAAAGAAAAATGTCACAGTTGGGAATGTGACGACATTCTTTTAGGAAGAAGAGCTGAAGAGCTATGCAGCTTTTGTGGAGGAGACTTTTGTTAAAAATTGTTGCAAAGATAAGGATATAAAATATAATATGCAAATAAATTCTAAAAAAAATATTATCAAATGTATATTTGGTGTCTTATTATAAGCTGACATTTTTTAAGTTATTTATAAGATTGTGGTTTCTTTATGATGTGCTGTGCTTAATAGAAGGGGATTGAAAAAAAATGGTTAACTTTGCAGTGTCAAGCAATATATCTGTATAGACGGTGACTTCCGGCGTACCGTCAAGATAATAATCTATCATCATGACACGACGAGATATAAGGCGCGGTACAGCTCTGACCATGCTGTTCAGTGTATGCGTCTGTATAGTAATAATCATAACTTTGTGGCGTCATTCAGAGGCCGTACAGGCTCAGCCGTCTGTACAGGCTTCAGTATCTTCGGGGCCTGTATGGTCAGATACGCTTACCAACGCTTCTTCTGCATACTCACCTCTGCAGCCTATGGACCGCGAGTTGGAACGTTTCCTTGACAAGTGGAAAATAAAGGGGGTATCATTAGCTGTGACACGCAATGATTCACTTCTATATGCTAAGGGTTATGGCTGGGCTGATCTTGAAGCCGGTAAGCCTATGGAAGCAACTACCATAATGCGTATGGCTTCAGCATCGAAACTTGTGACGGCTATAGCTGTCATGAAGCTTTGTGAGGAAGGTAAACTATCTTTACAGAGTCGTGTGTTCGGTCCGAAGGGTATTCTGAATGACGACTCTTATACTGAAGCTATGTGTGACTCCCGTATGCTTGATATAACAGTAGACCATCTGCTTCTGCATCAGGGTGGTTTCGGACGTGGTGCCGGAGACCCGATGTTTACTACCCGCGAAATAATGGCCGCCAAGCATCTTGATACACCGCCGACTCCGGAAGAACTGGTGCGTATCGTGCTGGGCCGTCGTATTGCTTTTACTCCCGGTGCCGGACGTATCTATTCAAATTTCGGTTACATGGTTCTGTCGATGGTTATCGAACGTGTGACAGGACGCAGTTATTGGGATTATGTCACCGACAGTGTGCTTAAGCCTGCCGGCTGTCATGGCTTCCGTCCGGCTACTAATTACTATGCCGAACGTAGTGAACGCGAGACCCGCTATTACGGTCCGGACAATGAAAAAGTCGAGGAATTTAATGGTAGCGGACGGCTCGTTGACCGTGTGTATGGCGGTAGTGATGTCCATGCCCTCAAAGGCGGTGGCGGTTGGTGTGCCTCTGCTGCCGACATGGCACGCCTTATAGCTGCTGCTGACGGTTGTCCGGTTGTGGATAATATACTGAATTCATCATCGCTCTCCACTCTGACTGAATACGGCAATGATGACCATAAACTGGCACGTGGCTGGACCGAAAGTGACGGACGCGGACGTTGGACACGTACCGGTACTCTCTCATCTACTCATGCTCTTGTCGAGCATTTTCCTGACGGTGAATGTTGGGTTATACTTACTAATTCAGGTGTCTGGACCGGACATCACTTTTCCCGTGAATTACAGCGTCTGATTGAGCGTCTCCGCAGCCGTTATTCCGCTTCTCTGCCCAGCCGGGATCTTTTCTGATTCATGTAAATGCAATCTTCCTTTCCTACAATAGCTGAACAGCGACGTCTGCTCCAGCTTGAATATGAAGCCGAACGGCAGGCTTTTAGCCGGCTTACCGATGCCATAGGCATGACTCGTCTCGTAGAGCGTGGTAATGCATGGTGGCCTGTACATCTTGGTCGTGTTTATTATAATTCTCTTAATCAGCGTGTGGTCGAACTTAATCGGCCTGCCTCCGATGATAATGACAATGACCATAATTTCGAATATGGGCGTCCTGTATCTCTCTTTACTCTTCGGGAGGCCGCTGATGCGCGACCGCAACATCATATTGCCGGTAACGTCAGCTATGTTGACGGCGACCGTATGGTAGTTATAGTACCCGATAGGGCTGACCTTAGTCATCTTGAGGGCAATGGAGCCGGCGTGATGCTTTCCTTCGATGAGACTACGTATCGTGCTATGGCCGAAGCTCTTGATCGGCTTGCCAAAGCTAAAGGCCGTCTTGGCGAATTGCGTGATCTTGTTTACTCACGTCGCCGTGCCGGTGAACTTACTTTTGCACCTCTCCGTTTCCCCTATCTCAACACTATGCAGCAACAGGCTGTTAATAAAGTTCTTGTTGCTAAAGAGGTTGCTGTAGTACATGGACCTCCCGGCACAGGTAAAACCACCACTCTTGTCGAAGCCATATATGAAACACTGCATCGTGAGAGTCAGGTGTTAGTATGTGCTCAGAGTAATATGGCAGTTGATTGGATTTCAGAACGACTTACCGATCGTGGTATCAGTGTGCTGCGTTTAGGAAATCCTTCACGTGTCAATGACAAGATGCTTGCTGCAACTTACGAACGCCGTTTTGAGGCACACCCTGATTATCCTACTTTGTGGAGTATACGTAAGGCTATAAGGGAATTACAGGGACATCGCCGGGGAAGTGACCAATGGCATCAGAAAATGGACCGCCTGCGTTCACGTGCTACCGAGCTGGAGATACGTATTAACACTGATCTTTTCAGTCAGTCGCGTGTAGTGGCGTGTACATTGGTAGGCAGTGCAAGCCGTTTGCTGGAAGGTATGCGTTTCGGTACTGTATTTATTGATGAGGCTGCACAGGCTCTCGAAGCTGCCTGCTGGATACCGGCTCGTCGTGCTCAGCGTCTTGTGTTAGCAGGCGACCATTGTCAGCTTCCGGCTACTGTCAAGAGCTACGAAGCGATGCGCGGGGGCCTCGGTATCTCACTAATGGAGCGTCTTGTCGCTATGCACCCTGAGACAGTTACACTCCTTACTACTCAATATCGCATGAGCCGTGAAATCATGGACTTTCCCAACCGCTGGTTTTATGGGGGTGCTATCAAGGCGGCTCCCGAAGTGGAGCATCGCGGCATACTCGATTTTGATACTCCTCTTGAATGGATAGATACTGCTACCTCTACAAATGAGAAGAGTGAAACAGATGAGTCAGCTTTTCGCGAAGCTCTTGCAGGTCAGAATTTCGGCCGTATCAATATCGATGAAGCTTTGCTTACTCTTGCTGTGCTGCAACGTTACCTTGAGCGTATCGGTCGTGAGCGTGTGCTTGATGAGCGTATCGACATAGGTGTCATTTCTCCTTATCGGGCTCAGGTACAGTATTTGAGACGCTTGCTTAAGCATACCCCCTGGTTCAAACCTTATCGGCATCTTATTACTGTCAACACTGTTGATGGCTTCCAAGGACAGGAAAGAGACGTAATAATTGTGTCGCTTGTGCGAAGTAACGATGAAGGACAGATAGGCTTCCTTCGTGACCTTCGCCGCATGAATGTCGCTATGACTCGTGCCCGCATGAAGCTTATTCTGATCGGAGACTCCGCTACACTCGGCAGCCACCCTTTCTATCGACAGCTGCACGCCCATATCACAGCCTTGTCAGCTCCCGAAAGCTAAACAAGCTAAGCTGAGCAAGCCGAGATAAGCCGAAACAAAAGGCTGTTTCGGCTTATCTCGGCTTGCTTGGGCTTTCAAAATGTCAGATAATTAGAGATAGACTTATACGGTGACGTTCATTATCTATGTCGATTACTTTGACTTCAACCTGCTGGCCAAGATGAAGCACATCTGAGACTGCGTTGACTCTCCGTCGCGACAGTTGTGAGATATGTAGTAGGCCGTTCTCTTTGATACCGAGATTTACAAAAGCACCGAAGGCTGTGATATTATTGACGATGCCGGGCAATACCTGTCCGATAGCAAGCTGCTCAAAACTTTCGACTCCGGGCGTAAAGGCTGTATCGGCATTGTCGGTACGCGGGTCACGTCCGGGTTTACGCAGTTCAGTCACAATATCAGTCATAGTTGCTTCACCACCTACTCCATCGGCTGCGAGAGCTTTTACATCAATACGGTCAAGCAGTGTATTGTCAGCCGGCAACTGATTGGTCTGTACACCTAAACGTCGTGCCATCTCACGTACTATATGATAACTTTCAGGATGTATGCCTGTATTGTCAAGTGGCTCCGGACCTCCTGCCACACGTAGAAATCCAGCAGCCTGCTCAAAAGCTTTGGCACCGAGCCGGGGTACTTTTAGCAGTTCGCGTCGTGTGGTAAAATCTCCGTTAGCGGCCCGATAAGCTACGATGTTGGATGCTAATGCCGGCCCTATTCCCGAAACGTATGATAGTAGTCGTTCGGAAGCTGTGTTGACATCTACCCCAACGGCATTGACACATGACATAACGATGTAATCAAGTGCGTTTTTCAGTTTACCTTGGTCCACATCGTGCTGATATTGTCCTACGCCTATCGATTTGGGATCTATCTTGACCAGTTCTGCCAACGGGTCTATAAGTCGTCTTCCTATAGAAACCGCTCCACGCACAGTAACATCTTTGTCTGGAAATTCATGACGTGCTATGTCTGAAGCGGAATAGACCGATGCTCCGCTCTCGCTGACAATAAATATAGCGTTATCCGGCATCAGGTGTTCCTGCTTTAGAAATCTCTCTGTTTCGCGTGAAGCTGTTCCGTTGCCGAGTGCTATGGCGTCAAGATGATGCCGTTCTATCAGGCGGCGTAATGTAGCAGCGGCCCCAACTGTATCGGATTTCGGAGGTACGGGATAGATAACAGTGTCTTCCAACAGATTACCCTGTGCGTCAAGAGCTACAACCTTGCATCCTGTACGGAATCCCGGGTCAAGGGCTAGCACACGTCGTCCTTTAAGCGGTGAGGCTAACAACAACTGGCGCAAGTTACCGGCAAATATATCGATTGCCACACGGTCAGCCTCTTCTTTGAGCGATGCCGAAACTTCGTTTTCGACCGAAGGGCGCAGAAGCCTCTTCGAAGCATCTGCCACAGCATCTTCAATAAATTCGCGACATAGACGGCTTGCACCTCGCGGTGTAAATGACCGTGCCAGCGCTTCGTCGAGCCGGTCGTCGCTATCTTCGAGGTTATACCGTACTTTTATCATACCTTCGCTTTCTGCACGTCGCAAAGCTAAATATTGATGAGACGGCATACGCCGTACTGACTGTGAAAAATCGCCATACTGAGCAAACGGTGAGGCAGCAAGTTCGGTATCACGTCCTTTGGCCGGAGTACATACAATCGAGGCTGAACGACGATAGGTATTACGGGCTATATTACGCAGGTTTTCCGATTCCGACGCCATCTCAGCTATTATATCGGAAGCGCCGGCAAGAGCTTCATCTGTATTTGTCACACCGTTCTTCCCTATAAAAGGACGTGTCAGAGCTGCGAAATCGGTAGCTTTCCCCTGCATAATAAGTTTGGCAAGCGGTTCGAGTCCCTTCTCACGTGCTATGGTAGCTCTCGTGCGTTTACGTGGTTTATAAGGTGCGTAGAGGTCTTCGACTTCTGTCATAGAATCCGCCTCATCAAGCCTACGGCGCAATTGTGGTGTCATAGCCCTCGCCGCTTCTATTGCTTCAGCTACAAACGCTTTACGGGCCTCAAGCTCCTTGACAGCTTTTAGAGCTGTCTCCACATCGCGTACTGTGACCTCATCAAGGCCGCCGGTGGCTTCCTTACGATAGCGGCTTATAAACGGTATAGTGGCACCACCTTCGAGTAGCTTGGCTGTCGCCTCTACAGCCTTCGGCTTCAGTCCGAGCCTCGCTGCTACCATTCCATATATTTTATCCATAAAAATCTTCTCTTCAAAA
>CAMWVA010000118.1 GCA_947177575.1 uncultured Porphyromonadaceae bacterium
GTGTTAATAGTATCTAATGTTATTGTAAATTTACCATTATTTATGACCTTATCAACTAATGTACTATCTGGATTTATTAGAGGGTTACCGGAAAAAACTGTATACAGTAAATATGAAAAATAGGTTTTTCCAGTACTGTTAGGTCCGCACATAACAATCAGAGGTTTTGAAGTATTCACTTCAACACTTCTGATTACTCCTAAATTCTTAACGCTGATAACCATCTTTACATAAATAATGAAGTTATTTCTAATTTAAACTACAAAATTAACAATTACCCTTTATAAACCAAGCGTCCCGGACCTTTTTTACAGGTTCGGGACGCTTCAGGTATATAAAGGTAATTTGTGGGGGCGGATTAACGTGCCAGAGACATATTGATCGAAATACCGTAATTGGAATTCGAAGTCGGATAAGATGAATTCGACACTAAGGGCGTATTGACCTGATGGTCGAAGAAAGCACCTAAGGTGATACGCTTGCTTAATACATAGCTTGCCATGAAGTTGATGCCTAAGGTACGTGTACCCTGTGTGGCCTGAGTGTAGGCTGTCTCTATCTTACGTATGAGAGCCTGATTGTTGGCATACGAAAGGTCGAGATTCAGTGACAGGTCATTTGAGACACCTCCCTGACGGGAACCGATTTTCAGGATAGTATTGAAGTTTGCTATCTTGTAACCGGCACCTATCGAAATCTGACGGCTTGTAGTCTCCACAATTTGTCCGGCTGCTGAATTGAGGTTAAGCGTGCGGGCATCGCGGTATTCAGCGTTAAGTGTCACATCATTCGTAAACGTAACGTTAGCGCCAATCAGCGGAGCGAATTTCTCGGTTATCGCCACTGAAGCGATGTTGTAAGGCGACGAAGGTATCGGCTGACGTGTCAGCTCGTCCTGCATAAAGCCTAACTCACCATCAACACCTACCCAGTTGAGGAAGCTGCTGTAGCCACCAGCCGAATAGGTACACTGATAAGCATGACTCAGTGTGAACGTCTTAAACACCTTCTTCATGTTACCTAACTGTATCAGTCCGTCGTAGGTAACTTTCCAATTAGGTCGCATCGATGCCAGACCGGGGAAGTGTGCAAGACCGATACTGCGGGCGTTACTACCGCTGTAAGCTGCAATGAACGCCGGTATCAGCACATCGCTGCTGGTACGGCTTACAGCACCAATCTCCGGATTATATTGCGTACCTCCTATAGGATTTCCTTCAAGGAAACCGGTGGTAGGATAATGAAGAGAAGCATATTGTGCCTCTACCCTCTCGGCCACAACCGGTATGTTGGCAAGGAAGCGGTCAAAGGCATCCGACTGGTAACCGTTCTCAGCCTTGGAATTACCAAGAGCAGTACCGAAAGCCCAGAAAGTACGTGTGTACGAACCAGAACGTGTTGTCGGCATACCCGAGTACATGAACTGTACCTGCTGTGTACGGTTGTCAGTCAGGTTCGAGGTGAGCACAACTTTCAAACCACGTATAGGTTCAAGCGTAAGCTCAAAGTTATACTCTTCACCCTTATTCCACACTGCCGGTGATGTCTGATCAGTCTGTGTCATCAGCCAGCCACGGTCGAGTGCCTTCTCCACGTAAGTCTCGTCATAAAAGCCGAAAGCAAAATCGAGACCCGGGCTCATCGGACCGTACTTAGTGCTCTGTCCGAATATATCACCCACATTCGGTGAGAACAGCGGTAACGTCATCGAATGACTGTTACGCCAGCGGAACGAAGCATTGCGCGGCATCATCAACAGACGGCATGTGTAATCTGCCAACTGTCTGCCAATCGTACGCTTCTCCTCTTTCACTGATTCACGCACAGTCAGCTTGACACTCTGTGTGCCGCGTGTTGTAATCTCAAGCGTATTCTCGTCAATCACCTTATAGTCGAGCTTCAGCGGTTTGTTACCCGACATAGCGTTAAGTTTGATATTCTTTGTCTTGAGATTATGCTTTACCAGAGTAGTAGTATCCTCGGCCAGCTTTATAGCACGTTCATACTTTTTAGGACGCTGCTTGGCATTCTGACCGCCGCGTTTACCTCCGCCTCCGGTAGTCTTACCACCGAAACGCTTGTTGACTTCCTGTAAATAAGGCGACTTATTGAACAGACTCTCGAAATTGAAACGCACATCAGCGTTCCAAGTCGACTGGTTCTGTATGCTGTTACCCATATACAGGTCATCGACAGTAGCACCACGATCCCAACGATAGGTCGAAGTATAATTGACCGAAGCGGTAAGGTAATCGAGGAACGGTATCTTATTGAACGGAGCCTTGTATGAACCCGTAAATGTCTGATTATAGTTCCACGGTGTTCCAAGTCCGCGTATCGAGCTTAATACCGTGTCTTTCCAATTCTGATAACGGTCAGGGAAGAGACGCTTATTGACAGCACCCAGGGTTTCCTCGATTCGGGCTGTAGTATTGCTGGCGAAACTCAGATTAAGCGATGTCAGTATGTTCCATGTCAGATTAAGCTGACGGTCCCACAGGAAGTTCTTGCTCACCTGTACAGGCAGCTGGAAGTGGGCGTCGATTTCGCTGCGGGTCTGCTGCTCATAATAGTAACGGCTCATACTGGTGTAGAACGTCAGATTGTTGAACATCCAGTTGATACCCCAGTCCTGCAGGAACTTCACCGTCTTACTGTTACCTTTAAGCGAAGCAAACGGCTTCCACGGTTTTATGAACGGACTATACGAATACTGGAAACTACCACGATAATCGTTGATATGTTCATATTCGATTGTGGGGTCATTATTGCTCTGCTTATTGTAGGAGAAAGCCAGCTGGAAGTTGGCCGGATCCCACGGCATCGGTGTCTTGCTCTGCACATTGAAGCGCATGTTTGATACCGAGAAGCTCTCTACAGCCTTACTTGTCACTGCATACGACTTGATAGAATCACGCTCATGTTTGGTGACAGCGGCCGAAAGGGCATCCTTGAGCAATATATCCTGATCAAGAGGATTATACTGCGGAGTAGTCTTTTCGCTTGATTTCGAGAAATAGACAGGAGCAGTAAGTTTCACTTTCTCAGGCAGGAGTTTACCGACATCACCCTGTACAGCTAAATTAAACTGGTCATAATCTTCCAGACGACGCGCAGCCAACGGCTGGTCAACGCCGCCGAAACCTGTAGTCTCTTTGTGATAAGCTACATTGACCATAGCCACGTCACTCACAGCAAGGTTAGCGTTGACTTTGGCAGCCCAGCCGCCTTCCTGATTGAAGTCAGTCACCTTCAGCTCATTGACCCACACTGTACCGTCTTTGACCGTACTCGAACGATTACGTATACCGATAAGCATTACACGCACATCACTGAGACTCGGGTTGCCTAACACTGCAACAGTATTACGGTCATTATCCGGGTCACGACCTGTGTAGAGATTTGTGTACCCTACTCCGTCCACATTGGCACTGCGGTCGCGATTACGGCGTGTCTTAAGGTCGGTGAAGACTTTAAACGGCACATTGAGGAAATTGTCAATCGGCCACACTATGGCACGGTCAGAACTAAGGAAGTTGTTATACGTGCCCGGAGGCGTAAGCTCCAGAGGTATCTCATACTCATAATAGTTATTCTTGACATCGCTGCCAAGACGTATGAACAGTGAGAGGTCGCCATTCTGCAGGTTGGTCAGATTGTCAATAAGAGCTTCGGCATGTACCCACATCTGCATACGCTTGTACACACGTAGGTCCAGCATAGTATTCTTATAAATACCGCGTGCATCGCCAGGCTGAAGACCGGTGACTTTAAGCGACAGCGACTGCTCGTTAAGCTGCGTAGCCTGCGACTGTCCGGGGTCCTGAATACGTGTCACACCGGGGGGTAACACATAGTTGACAGGCGTGCGGCTGGAGTTCTCTTCGATGTTAACTACCGACATATCCAGCTCACCCTCGGCAGGAGCATCATTACGACTGTTAAGATTAAAGCCGTAGTCTCGCCATTCACCGCGTACAAGTTCGAGTGTGGCGAAACGCAGGTGAGTAACCTCCTTAAATCCTGTCATGAACATACGAGCGAAACGCACAGTGGTAAAGTCATTGATGCCTCCTACTACCTTATCAGGTGACGAAAGAGGTATCTTAAACTGATACCACACTACTTCACGACGTCCAGCAGGTGTCGTAACCTCTGTTACTTGTTTATCCGTAACGTAATTACGGCCTACTTCAAGGTCTTCAGGACGGATAGATACCTTATACTGGAAGTAACGCTCATATTCGTTAAGCGTGTTATCCTGATTTATATCCTCCACATCAGGTACACTACGTGCCGACTGATAAAGCGGATTATCGCTTTGGTCAGGCGAAAGTGAGTTACCTTCCACACCGTTATAACGCTTGTAGCGTTCCAGCACTCCGGCCTGCGTCTCGTCGTAATAAGTCGAGCGATAGAAATGGTAATTATCACCGGCAGGGTCATTCATTGCAGAGAACGGATCAGCCTGCATAGCCGTGATAGTCTCGGACGGCAGCTGCCGGCGCAGCTTGTCGAGATATTCACGATACGAATCGAATTCATACTCCTCAGCATTGGGAAGTCCGTCAAGACCGACGTCCTGGAGCGGACGGGCATTAGCTGCATTCTCAAAAGCGTAGGTCAATGAGTTCTGTGTTGATACACGTCCCCATGCTGTTTCGGCCATGAACTGTTCATTACCATCAATCGGAATACCGTTCTCGTAACTCTTCATACCGTCTTTGAGAATATCCTCACTGATTTCACCGAAGTTGAAATACAAGTCTCCTCCCTCACGGTTAGGATTATCCGGGTCAAGAAACGGGTCAAGCAGCCAGAACTGGATATATTCCACATTCGATGTCTCGAAGTTGGTATTATCCATCTTGCGCATTATACCGCCCCAGCGTTTTTCCGGATTGAGCAGTTTGCCTTCAGAATCGATATTCTCGGCATCAAGGTTGTAAGGACCGCGTTCCTTAGGATAGAAAGACAGATTGAGTGTCTGAATATAATTCGCCTCACCGTATGCAAGGTCTCGATAAGGATAGATATCGCTTACTTTCACCTCTCGCACATACGGACTTGACAACTGCTCAATATCATTCTTCAGATAACCCGGCAGCATCGACGAATTTTTCTGAGTAAACATACGGTCGATATAGTACCATGACAGAAGAGCACGGTTCTTACCGTAGTCAACATTGTTTGACAGACTGGCTTCCGGAAACATCGGATCGGGCCCGTCATCGTATGGCGTCGAAGCCAGGAACCATGAATATGGCGACCGCAGGTCAACACCGCTCTGTGTGGTCTCAAAGTCATCGATATAACTCGATCCCTGAGCCGAGCCGGAAGGCTGGTTGCGAGGCACAAGCTGAGCAAACTCAGCGTTGAGACGCAACGCCGACGGTGACTTAGCATTGATTGTGGGTACCTTGTTGAGCAGATTGGTAAGCCACATGAAGTCACGGTTATAGGTCAGATTAAGACCCCACATGGTGTTATTGATGACCTCATCACCGATATTGACTTTCTCTGTCAGTGATTTCTCCGAGAAGTGCAGTAAGGTACCGCCGAAGTTAAGATACTTGTTGTACTGATACTGAGCATCGAAACCTAAAAGGGTCTTACGCTGCATTGAGAACATTGACTGGTTTTCCAGTGTCACAGACACATTGGTACCCGAATCAATGATACTCTGGTTGGTTATAGTCACTATACCCATAGAGTAGTCTACAGTATAGTCACTGTTTTCCGTCAGTACCACACCGCCTGCAGTCACTACTACCGATCCTCGTGGCACATTCATGGCGTTAAGTCGTATCTGCGAACCCTTACTTGAAGTAAATTCACCTACAAGACTATACTTGTTCTTATCAGCAAACTGACGTGCTACGACAAGTGTAGAGTCGTAAAGCTCCTTATACACGTATGGAGCCGCTAACTGCGGATTACCGATTTTACGCTCTATGTTGGCACCGAAAGGCTCGGCTACAGGAAAGATAATCTTACCGTTAGCCGGCTGCACTGTGTAATCCTCGATATAGTCAAAGAATCCGTCAGGATTGGATTCCTGATTGGAGTCAATGCGGTCAAGGTTCATTACCTGTAGCAGTGTCTGATTAGCTATGTCGCCTACAGGCAGATAAGGCAGCTCTATACCGGTAGTATCACTCAGATACTTAATATTGAGCTTAAAGTTCTTCTTCTGCAACTGATAGGCTCCGAGCGAATAGACGTTCTTCATCATCAGTTTCCACATAGGTAGCTTCGGACTCACCGTCGTACCGCGCAACATCTTCAGATAAAGGTTTGATGACGTCTCATTGATGTCACCCGAGAATTCACCCACCTGATACACCTTTCCCTGATAAGTGTACTCGTATGCCACAGCCAGAACCTCATCAGTGTTGAGAGCCTGCTTAAGCGAAATGTAGCCGAGAGTAGAATTAAGTGAGTATTCAGAGGGTTTGAGCAGACGTGCGCTCTCCACTTTCTCGAAGTCCCGACCACCGCTGATACCGTATGCCTGAAGCGGAGCAAGTGCCTGTGTCACCTGATTGATGTTACGGGCATCAGGATAGTCATTCTTGATGATTTCAAGCAGGTCATTCGATTGGTTGCAAGGTACTTCGATACTCATATCGGGCACCCACAAATCATTGGCCAGACGGGTATTCTCGCCGAGGTCCATAAAACCCACAAAGTTGCGTGACTCATCATAGTTGTTATTCTTGTTGGTCACCCAGACTTCAATTCGGGTTATCTGTATTCCCGATGACACGTATGGCAGTTTCGAGGCGAAACGGTCATAATTGTCATAGAAATACTGCGCAAGGAAAAAGTGACGGTTGGCATCATACTCATCAGCCTTGATACTGAACGGTGTCGTCTGTACGCCTCCCGTGGTGTTGACAGTCTTAGACTCGCTATTCTGCTGACTAAGCAAACCGGTTAGAGTCAGCTTACCGAACTGCAGTTTAGCTTTGGCACCGAACAGAGCTGTACCGCCGCGTATGAGACTCGAACCTGTAGTCATGGCCACATTACCGGCCTCGATATTCTTGATGATTTCGTCTTCCTTACCCTCATAACTGAGTTTAAGATTCTTAGAGTCGAAATCAAATGTCGCGTCGGTATTGTAAGTCATGTTGAACTTCAGCTTGTCACCCACCGAAGCGCCGATTGTGGCCTGTATCTTCTCGTCAAAATCGAAGAAGGTCTTACGGCGCGAACGTAATGACAGAGCCGGATTATCGGTCTTGTTGCTCTTTATGCCCATAGTAAGCTGTACGGAGCCCTGTGTGGTAAGACGTACACCGCCCGGACCGAACACTTTTTCAAGTGGTCCGAGAGCGAAATTCATGTCAAGAATGTTAAAGGCCTCCTTATCTTTGTTCTCAAAGGTCTCGGAATTCTTGTCATGAAAGTAACCGAACATCTCACGCCGTGTCACCATAGCGTTGTATTCGGCAGCGGTCATCATGTAAGGCGTCACTATGTCACGGTCGCCAAGGCGCGTATGCAGCACGAACATACCGGTAGCCGGATCGTAGACAGCTTCGGTCTTGATATTCGACGGGTCACGCAGGTCAGCAGCATATTCACGACCTGCATAATCTGCAAGTCCGCGTGGCAATGTGGGCGACACAGGCGCCGGCAATACAATACTGTCGGGTATGTATGTACCGGGAAGGTATTCTGATTCGGGGGGCGGCGGGGGAGCCTGTATCTCCGACTTGCGGTACTGCCCCACCGACATACCCCATGCCACCGGCAACACAAGGGAAGCCAGCGTCACTATCCGTACATGGTTAGGTCTTAGTGGTAAGTATTTGTTCATCAGAGCATCTTAAGGGCCTGTTTGATAGCCTTCTCTGTGCTCACTGCGGGATCGTCGGCAAATATCTTCTTCAGTGCCTTCTGGCTCTGCTGGGCTGTGTAGCCTAACATTACCAGTGCTGCCAGAGAATCATCGTAGGTTTCGTTCCCTACAGGAGCACTCTCTGTTAACGATAATGCATCTGTTTTTATTTTATCTTTCAGGTCTACTATAATACGTTGTGCGGTACGACCACCTATACCTTTGACGGCTTTCAACATTCTGTCGTCTCCTGAAGCGATAGCCTGCTCCAGCTCACTGTCATGTGCAGCTGACAGTATCAGGCGTGCTGTATTGGGTCCTACCCCGCTCACTCCTATCAGTAATCTGAATAACTCCCGGGTATGCTTGCTCAGAAAGCCATAAAGTATATGGGCATCTTCGCGTATCGACTCGTGAACATACAGCTGTGCCTCACTCCTGCCGAGCAACGCGCTGTAATCAATAAGCGTGATATTCAAATCATAGCCGACTCCGTGAGCTTCAATCACAGCGTTAGTGGCATTCAGTTCGGCCAATGTTCCTTTAATGTAATCTATCATATCAGTATTTTCTATCTACTGTCTTTTAGTTTTCGGAACTTTCCTCGTCGTGGACACACTCTAAAAGGCATTGATATACAGCTACATCGTAATACCGTCCTGCCGCACGTTTCCAATCACGCAAAGTTGCTGTATGATTATAACCTGCGGTCTCAAACAGACGGCGGCTTCCGGCGTTATCTGCCAGTATAAGGGCATTAAGCTGATGCAGACAAAGTATATCACGGGCATAACACTCAATCAGTCTCAGCATTTCACGAGCATAACCCTGACGGCGTACAGTAGAGTCAACATATATGCCGGTCATGGCACTGCGGTCTATAGGTGAAATACGGTACAGATCTATTATACCTATTGTGCGTCCTGTAACTGTCTCCTCAGCCATAAGACGTAACTGCCCCGAACGTATGGGATCGGCATCATACGTCTCGGCGTAGTCACGCAGTACATGTGCTGACATAGGAGCCGTTATGTCACTGCCTATCCATTGTGACGGGTCGTTTTCTACTCCGTACATATAGCAGGCATCCGCCGGCTCGACAGCACGAAGACGCAGCCGCTCTCCACGCAGATAATTTCTGTCTGTCATTGGTCATGAAAAGTTGCGCTGAACAGCACTCTGTTCTGTAACGAGCGGCCTAACGTTAGTTCATCAGTATATTCCAGTTCATTGCCTATGCTCAGGCCACGTGCAAGCATTGTGACTTTTACAGGCAGATGTTCCAATTTGCGATATATATAGAAATTGGTTGTATCACCCTCTATAGTAGGATTAAGAGCTAATATTACCTCTTCGATACCGTCACGTTCAACACGACGCACCAGACTCTCAATCTCAAGATCAGAAGGTCCTATACCGTCAATAGGCGATATTACTCCTCCTATAACGTGATAGAGACCTCGGTGCTGATGAGTAGCTTCGAGTGTTATCACATCTTTGATAGTCTCAACCACACACAATATCTTGTGATCGCGACGTGTATCACTGCATATCGGACATACCGGTTGCTCGCTGATGTTATGACACTCTTGACAATAAGTTATATGCTGACGCATGTCGATGAGGGCCTGCCCAATCTCAGTAGCCACACTGTCTTCCTGACGCAAAAGATGCAAAGCTAACCGTAAGGCTGTCTTACGTCCTATGCCAGGAAGTTTGGAAAGCTGAGCCACAGCATTATCAAGCAAGGGGGAATTAAATGTCTCGTACATCGTCTATGTGTTCTTCTCAATTAAACATCGGATTTTCAGGTACACTAAGCCATGCCCGATAGGGTTCTCCGAGTGCAGTGACCTCACGACGCCAATAGGCATCACCTTCGCCTTCGAGCAGACGGCTACCGGCCTCAGGCCGTGCTACAGCCCATGACTTACGGGCTATCTCGCGTTCAAGCTGTCCGTCTGTCCAGCCACTGTAACCTATAAAGAACCGCACTTTTCCGTCAGTATCAAGATTACGGTTTACATAATCCATTATCTTTTCTGTCTCACCGCCTACATATACACCGGGACATACTTCTGCCGACGGTCCGAAGGTGTCACCTAATGTATGCAGCATAAATAGACGCTGACGGTCAACAGGCCCCCCCTGATATATCTTAACAGCTGATGCTTCGGGCCAATCCGGAAACAGGTCAGCCAAAGACAAAGGCAATACTTTATTCATAGTAAGTCCGAGTCTGCCGCCCTTTTTGTCACGATCGAGCATCAACACCACACTGCGTCCGAACCAAGGGTCGTTCAACAAGGGCTCGGCAATCAGTATTTCTCCCCGTTCCCCGATCTTACTATTAGTCATACCGTTATATATAAGTGCATCTAAATCCATAACTTTATATTATATACGACAAAAAAGGACTGCTGTTGAAGCAATCCTTTTGGTGGTGATTCGTGCAGGATTCAAACCTGCAACCTTCTGATCCGTAGTCAGATGCTCTATTCAGTTGAGCTAACGAACCGACTTAAATGCTCCGGCCCAACTTATAAATGATGGAATCTCAGCAGCAGGCCGGAAGACATTGGTATATGCTTTTACATCTTTGTCTTTCTTAAAGACAGACGACGTGGTGATTCGTGCAGGATTCAAACCTGCAACCTTCTGATCCGTAGTCAGATGCT
>CAMWVA010000119.1 GCA_947177575.1 uncultured Porphyromonadaceae bacterium
GTGGGGGTTAGGGGGTGCGGTGCATGTAGGCTTTGAGGAGGGTGGCGCTGAGGGGACCGGGGACTTTGATTTCGAGGAGGGTCTTTGAGTAGGAGGGATTGAAGAGGCGGCAGAGAGATGCAGAGAGGGTGTCGAAGGAGTCGGCGGTGAGATAGTGCCAGCCAAGTGCCGGAGCGAGGCGACTGAGGTCGAGGAGGGGCGGTACACAGAGCATACGCTCACGCATTTCTTCTGAGACACCTGCGTTGATGAAGCGGAAAATACCGCCTCCGCTGTTATTGAGTACAATGATACGCATGGTGTCGGGTATCTGATTGAGTGCGAGACCTGAGAGATCGTAGCTCAATGACATGTCGCCACTGATGAGCAGTGTCGGTGCTGAAGCGGCAAGTGCGCCTCCGACAGCTGTTGATGTAGAGCCGTCGATGCCTGAAACTCCTCGGTTGCAGTATGAAGCGTGGGGGAGTCGTGAGCTCAATAGCTGTGCGTAGCGTATGACCGTACCGTTTGAGAGGAAAAGATTATAGTCAGAGGGTATGGTACGAAACACCTTTGCCAGTGATGTGAGTTCTGACCAGGGGGCTGATTCGATATATTCACGTGCAGACTCGTTAGCTTTACGACGCAGGCGTAGCCATTCATCGGCATATCCGAGTGGTAGTCGTGAACGGCGTCGATTCAAAGCTCCTGTCAGCATAGACAGTACCGAAGCAGGTGAGGCTTCTATGCGGCATGTCAGTGACTGTAGGGCGTCTACGGTGGTATGCGTAAACCCTATGGCCCAGTGTCGTTTTGGTCTGACACGTCGTATCCATTCCTTAACCTGACGTGAAATCAGCGCTCCTCCTATGGTAATTACAAGGTCAGGACTAAGACGGTCAAAATCATCGGCGGTGAGTGTGGTCAGCACAGCATCGACCATATAGTTAAGAGGATTGACATGCAGATTGCTTACTGTCTCGCACATCAGAGCAACGTTCGGCAGAGTAGAGAACTTAGTGACGGCTCTGTTAAGCCGGGCATCGGGTTGCATGAAACCTGCAATAAGCAGTACTCGACAGTCAGCCGCTTCTTCAGCAAGCATGTCAATTTGCTCACGTGACAGCTCCGGAAGAGGATTCAGCATGTTTATGACACGTTGCTGAGGTAAAGGCCGGTCTGTAGTACTGCCTAAAGGCGGTGCAAGACGCAGATTTATATGTACCGGTCCCGGACGTCGTGAACATGCCTCAATCATAGCATCGTTGGCCAAACGGTTGACATACCATTGCATTTCAGCATCGGGTTGTGGCCCGGATGGTATATCATAACTTGCTTTGACAAAACGCCTTAAAGCCTCAAACTGGTTTAAAGTCTGCGAATCATCCTGATCTATCCACTGTACGGGACGGTCGGCTGAAATTACTATCAACGGTACACCCTGATAGTATGCCTCAGCTACGGCAGGAGCATAATTGAGCAATGCAGTTCCTGAAGTACATACAAGAGCAACAGGACGTCGTCCTGTCAGGGCGAGGCCAAGAGCCATAAAAGCAGCCGCACGTTCATCAATCACAATCTCTGTACGTAGCTCACTATTGGCATCTACAGCAGCAAGCATTGGTACATTGCGGGAACCGGGAGAGCAGACTACAGTCTTTACACCGTGAGCAGCAAGTATGTCGGCCAATATACGGCAAAATATATTATCGGTATCAATAGAAACCATAAAGTCAGATTAATCTCAATTATCTTTGAGCTTTGGTGTATATTTTACACAAAAGCTTCCGGATGATAACCTAACAGAAAAGCTGCGGCCTCCATACGACGTTTTCCAGCCGGCTGTAACGAAAGTATCTCAAGAGCCGAGTTATCGTTACACCCTACAATAAGATTTTTTCCTTCGATACGTACTTCACCGGGTCGCAGTCCATTGTATTTGAGAGGTCGGGATTCGAATACTTTTACTGGGAGTAGTTCTCCTTCAGTATTTCGCATTTCTGTCCATGCGGCAGGGTAGGGAGAAAGACCGCGTATCTGGTTATGTATATCGTAAGCATCACGTGTCCAATCTATATGACAGTCCTCCTTAAAGATTTTTGGGGCCGGAATAAATTCACCCTCTGGTTGCGGTGAAGTTGTTACGGTACCTTCACTTATTGCCTTTACTGTCTCGGCCACCATATCAGCACCGAGTTCCATTAGCCGGTCATGTATTGTGCCTGCATTATCTTCTGGCTGAATGTCTACGCGGCATTGCTGTATTATGTCTCCTGTGTCAATCTCATGACGTAGGAAGAAAGTGGTAATACCGGTCTCAGTATCACCGTTCATGATGGCACGGTTTATCGGAGCTGCCCCACGATAGCGTGGTAATAGAGAGGCATGTAGATTAAAAGTACCTAAAGGGGGCATAGCCCATACAGCTTCTGGGAGCATACGGAAAGCTATGACTATAAATAGATCAGCTTCTATTGCGCGAAGTTGTTCAATAAATGTTGTGTCTTTAAGATTTGCAGGCTGAAGCACCGGTAAGCTATGGGCTAAAGCACATTTTTTGACATCGCTTTGTAATAGCTTATGTCCGCGCCCGGCAACTTTGTCAGGCATAGTGACAACAGCTGCCACATTGTAACCATCGTTTAGCAGTCGTTCAAGGCTTGCGACAGCAAATTCCGGAGTACCGAAGAATACTATTTTAGGTTTTTTGTGATTCACCATATAATGCTAATTTAAATTTGTTATGTGGAGAGCGGTATTCACAGTTCTTATCGTCACTCATCGCAATAGTGTTTGAGCACACGACGGTAACTGTTGAAAATCTTTGATTTTGATACGAATCCTATGTAACGTCCGTGATCAACTACCGGTAAATTCCAGGCATTGGTACGGTCAAAAGTCTCCATAACTTTTTCCATAGGGTCGCTTATTTCAATACGTGCCGGCGGCATAGACATGAAACGCGATACGTGCATTTTCTTATATAGATCAGGACGGAACATGATATTGCGTATGTCATCAAGCAGAACCACACCTTGAAGCATACCCTTATCGTCGATAACAGGAAACAGATTACGGTTAGAAGTAGCTATAATATCAACTACTTCCTTAAGATTCATATCAGGACGAACAGTCTTGAAGTCACGTTCTATCACACTATCGGTCTTAAGCAGAGTGAGCACTGTCTTGTCTTTGTGGTGGGTGAGCAGGTCTCCTTGTACGGCTAAACGCATAGTGTAAATGCTATAAGGAAGAAATGTCCGTATAGTCATGTAGGATAGTGTTGAGACGATAAGAAGCGGCAGGAACAGATTGTAACCTCCTGTCATCTCAGCCGTAAGGAAGATAGCCATAAGAGGAGCGTGCATGACACCGCTCATAAGACCTGCCATACCGAGGAGAGCGAAATTCTTGGTCGAAATCTCAATACCGAACTGATTTGCGACGAAAGCAAACAGAAATCCGAGCAGAGCACCTACAAACAGTGACGGAGCGAATGTACCGCCTACACCTCCGGCTCCGTTGGTAGCGGAAGTCGCAAACACCTTAGTAAGTACGACAGCTGCAATAAAGCCTCCTATCACCCACAGAGAATCACGATCTACGTAGAAGAATGTACCGTCAAGTACAGATGATACGTTACCTTCAAGCAGATTATTGATTGTGCCATAGCCTTCGCCGTATAACGGAGGAAACAGAAATATGAGGCCTGCCATAATGAGTCCACCGACAGTAATTTTAATTCCCTTATTTTTTATACGGCTGAACATACCCTCCATAAGCATCATCATTTTTGTGAAATAGAGTGATACAAAGCCGCATACCACACCGAGTAATATAGCCCACGGAATCTTACGGGTGAGGAAAGGTTCGCTTTGAGAGAAAAAGAACTCGACATCATAACCCTCGAGTATGTAGGCTACAGTGGCCCCTGTTATGGAAGATATAAGCAGAGGCATGACCGTAGTGCCTGTAAGATCAATCATAAGCACTTCGAGTGTGAAAAGCATACCTGCTATAGGAGCGCGGAATATACCTGCTATGCCTGCTGCGGCGCCACAACCTACCAGTAACATCAGCACTTTAGGCGACATACGGAATGCCTGTCCTATATTTGAGCCTATTGCAGCACCGGTAAATACTATAGGTCCCTCGGCACCTACCGAACCACCGAAGCCGATAGTTACCGATGAAGCTATTAACGATGAGTACATGCTACGTTTTTTCAAACGAGACTTACGTCGCGATATAGCGTAAAGCACACGTGTGACACCATGCGAAACAGTATCACGTGCTACATAGTGTACGAAGAGAGTCACCAGCAGAATGCCTACCATAGGATAGATGAGATAGACATAATTGGCTGTTGTAGTCTGTACGTGTGAGGTGAGAAAATTAGAGATGAGATGAATAAGAAATTTGAGCAACTGTGCCGCAAAACCGCACAGGATACCCACGACAAGGGCAAGGAACATCACGAAATTATTTTCGCTGAAATTCCTTTCACGCCACATCACAAGGCGCATCCATTGGCGCGTCAGGGTGTTATGATGCTCACTGTAAGCCATAAAGAGTGGTTAGGAGTGAAAAAATAAGTTTTAACAGACGTCTTAGGGACAGCGGTAAACCACAGTTCAGACACCGCGACCCGTAAGAATAGTCTTGACAGTATATATCATGATTTTAAAATCGACAAGAGTTGACATATTCGATAGATATATAAGGTCAAAGCGTGTGCGTTCCACCATCTGTTCTATAGTTGAGGCATATCCGTACTTTACCATACCCCATGAGGTGATGCCCGGTCTTACCTGATGAACCAATGTGTAATAAGGAGCTTTACGCACTATCTGACGAATAAAGAACTCACGTTCCGGACGCGGACCCACGAGGCTCATATCGCCTTTGAGCACATTCCAGAACTGCGGTAGTTCATCGAGTCGGTATTTACGCATGATTCGCCCGAGCGGAGTGATACGGGTATCGGCTTCCGATGAGAGTCTGGGGCCGTCTGATTCGGCGTCCTGACGCATGGAGCGAAATTTGTAAATGTCGAAAGGTCGCTGACGATAACCGATACGTTCCTGAGAATAGATGATAGGTCCCGGCGAAGAGCGTCTGACGAGTATGGCCAATACCGCGAGCAAAGGTGACAGCACGACAAGAGCTATGACTGACAGCACCACATCGAACAGGCGTTTCACATTATTGGCTGATTCAGAACAACGCGGTGAAGTCAGATCGACGAAAGGTTCACCGTAAATATCCTGTAGATATATGCCTGAGGTCACATAGGACATTGTATCAGGTGCTATCTTAATAGGTATATCAAGCTTGAAAAGTCTGAACAGTAACTGCAATACTCTTTCTTCGTCATACGTCTCAGGAGAGATAATGAGCTGGTCAATCTTCAGCGAGCGGCAGATTTCAGCAAGTTTGTCAAGCTGAAATACCGGTGCATCATCAGTAATCGGTTTTTCACCCGGAATATCGACAAATCCTATAATGTTATAACCAAGACGACTGTTTGTCTTCGAGAGATTAAAAGCCGTCTGGCGTGCCATACGCGAATTGCCTACGATTATGGTATTGAAGGCCCAGCGCCGGTCTTTCAACCGGGCTATAGCTGAATGGGTAATGCCGACACGTCCTATATAAGTACAGCCTAACAACAGCATAAAGAGCACTGCGAGCATTTCGTAGCTGACAGCACGGTGCAGAGTCTGGTCATCTATGAGGAAGATAAGGAAAATCAGCAGAGAGTTCAGTGCGGCAGAGAAAAAGGTGGTGACGAGTTCCTGAAGACGCGACTTATCGAAAGGACGGTTATAATAGCCCGATAGCCAATAGATACCCAACATACCGACAGGTACAAATATCTGTTCAAGTACGAGTTTCTGACTACTGAGAAAACCACCGAGTGAATTACCTGTATGCAAAGCCACCGCATAGTAGCGGTAAATGTTGAACAGCAGAAAGGCAACGGCCGAAGTTAACCAGTCGCAGACTACATATCGTATACGTTGCCTCCGAGTCGATATGCCTTTGCCCTTCATCTTATCACTTTGACAACACCGGAGTCGGAAAGTTTTATTATATTACTCGGCGAAGGAGCTGTATTATCGTTACGGCGGAATCGCACTACATAGTCAACACCTTCGATTATCTCCGGAGCTATCTGTCGGAATAGAGCCGGAGCCGGTTGCCCACTGACATTAGCCGAAGTCGAAACTACGGGCCTGCGCAAGCGCCTACACAACGCAGCTGAGAACGGTTCGCTGGTAATACGTACTCCTAATGAGCCGTCTTTGGCAAGCAGAGCCGGAGCCACACCGACTCCTTTGTCATAAATGATGGTGATGGGATGTACAGCCGCCTCGATGAGCTGCCATGCCACATCAGGGACATTAGCTACCGTGCGTTCAAGAGCTGCTTCCGACTCAACAAGTACGAGCATTGATTTTGCTTCTGCACGCTTTTTGAGCCGGAAAATCTTTTCCACCGCTTCAGGATTAGTAGCATCGCAGCCTATTCCCCACACAGTATCGGTAGGGTAGAGTATGATTCCTCCACGCTGCATTACAGCCACAGCCTGCTGTAGGTCATCAGCTTCATAACGCTGAGAAATATGTTGTGTGTCAGTAGGATTCATAAAATCAGATAGAATCTTCGTTCAGAAGCTTGTCGAGATTGTCAACTTCATCGAGCCAAAGACGCGCTGAAGCATCGGAAGGCATTCTCCAGTCACCACGCGGTGAGAGACATACGCTACCTACTTTCGGACCGTCTGGCATTACGGAACGCTTGAATTGCTGAGAGAAGAAACGACGATAGAAATTGTGCATCCAACGCTTTATAGTGTCGGTATCGAAAATTCCATCGAAGGCATTGCAAGCCAGCAGATAAATCTTAAGAGGTCGGAAACCGTTGCGCAATACATGATAAAGGAAGAAGTCATGTAACAGATATGGACCTACAAGGTCTTCTGTCTTCTGGTCTATTTCTCCTTTATCGTTAGCAGGCAGTAGTTCAGGACTTATAGGTGTATCGGCTATATCGCGTAGCAGGCGGGCAACTTCGGGAGTGGCTTCGCAGTCAGCATACCACTCGATAAGATGACGCACAAGTGTCTTAGGTACAGAGGCGTTGACACCGTACATTGACATCTGATCAGCATTATATGTACACCAGCCGAGAGCAAGTTCGGAGAGGTCGCCGGTGCCGACTACCAATCCTCCTATACGGTTGGCATAATCCATAAGAATCTGGGTGCGTTCGCGCGCCTGACTGTTCTCGTATGTAGCGTCGAGCGTAACACCGTCATGTCCTATAGCTGCGAAATGCTGGCGTACTGCTTCGCCGATAGGTATCTCAACAGGTGTAACTCCTAATTGCACCATAAGTTGCCATGCATTTGAATGTGTACGGTCGGTAGTACCGAATCCCGGCATAGTTATACCGACGATATTACTGCGTTCTATACCGAGCAGTTCAAATGCCTTAACAGCTACCAGTAAGGCTAATGTTGAATCAAGACCGCCTGAAATACCGATAACCACCTTTTTCATACCTGTAGCTCTGAGGCGCTGCATAAGTCCCCATGCCTGTATTGAGATAATCTCACGGCAACGCTCAGAACGTGAATTCGCATCGGAAGGTACGAAAGGTGTCGGGTCTATAGAAGTCAGAGGGCTGAATGGGTCCTTACGGTCTAATTGCAACTGTGCAGAACGAATCACTCTTGCTTCCGATTCATGAGCTGCAGCGAACGTATTGCGGTGACGGCGATCATTACGCAGGCGTTCCACATCTATATCAGCTATAGCAGTAAGTGAAGAGGGTACGAAGCGTGGTGATGTTTTAAGCAGTGTACCGTCGGAGGCTATAATAGCATTACCTGAGAATACGAGGTCGGTCGATGATTCGCCTACACCTGCCGAGGCGTAGATGTACCCGCACGAACAGCGTGCACTCTGCTGCCTTATAAGCTGGAGTAGATAATCGTGTTTGCCTATATTTTCATCAGAAGCCGAAAGATTGGCTATAATGTCGGCACCCTGACGGCAGAGGCGTCCGCTCGGAGGCAGAGGAACCCATAAGTCTTCACATATCTCGACTCCAAGTATAGCTCCGCCTATATCAAACAGCAGGTCTGTACCAAATGGTATCTCATGACCTTTGATAGATATTGTAGTATTTGTGATATCTTCAGCCGGAGTGAACCAGCGTAATTCATAAAATTCGGAGTAATTGGGTATATAGGATTTAGGTACCACTCCGAGTATGCTGTTACCTGAGATAACTACAGCACAGTTATAAAGATGTGGCCCTCGACGCAGCGGAGCACCTATGACAGTTACCATATTATGTGGTAACGACATAGATGAATCGGCATTTGAAGCTGTGTTGGCCGTTATATAATGACTGAGAATATTCTCAACTTCGTCAAGGAGCAGAGACTGTCCGAAAAGATCAGCACATGTATAACCTGTGAGAGAGAGTTCAGGAAAAACAGTCAGATGTACATGCTTTTGGGCAAGCTGACGGCACATATCAGCTATAGCAGTCATGTTGGCCTTAGGATTGGCCAGAGTCACCTCCGGTACAGCAGCGGCCACACGCAGCAGCTGCATGACGGAGAAGGGTATGAGTGTGTCTGTAGTGTTCATAGAGAGTATAAAGGTAGGTTGTCGATGGAGAGAAATGAGTAATAATGCAAAATTAAGAAAACTATTTTATACACGTGGTGTTTTTTAGATTAAAAACACACTCACATTACACCACATAAAATCAAACTGTATGAAAAAGTCTTTTACCCGTATTGCACTTGCAGTGGCCGCTCTTATGCTGACGGCTGGAGCAGCTGAGGTATCAGCCGAGACCGGTGAGAAAACTTTAGGTATCGCAGCCGGCTTCTCTTCCTATAATAATGGAGGCTATGCCGACATTTATTTTCACTATACCTTGGCTCCTCATGTGCGTATAGCCCCCGAAATAGGCTATGGTTTCCGTAACGAGGGCAAGTCGTTGTTTGAATTCAGTGTTGATGCACAGTTTCCCTTCCGGGTTGCCCGTGGATTCAACTTGTATCCTCTTGCCGGTATTACTTACAATAACTGGAGCTATCACGAGCACGGTCATGCCTCACGAGCCGGTCTCGATCTCGGCGGCGGTGCTGAAGCCTATCTCACCTCAAATCTGAAGCTGAACCTTCAGATAAAATATTCTATGATGAACGATACGAGCGGTGCTTTTATTAATCTCGGAATAGGGTACGTATTCTGAAATAGTACGGACTCACTCTAAGATAAAACTTCACGGCGTCTGCATGAAAATGCAGACGCCGTGAAGTTTTATCTTAGAGTGAGTCCGTACTATTGGTAGAGATTACGTAACTCAAAAGTAAATACTTACTTAAGTGCAGCCTGTACTGCGTCGTTGGGTACCATCTCCTCTTTGAAGACATAAGCTCCTGTCTTGGGAGACTTCTCCATCTTGATGACTTTGCTGTAAGTGCGGCCTTCACCTTTCTGAAGAGACGCAACGGTTTTCTTTGCCATAGTTCAGAGATGCTTATTTAATTTCTTTGTGAATGGTCATTCTTTTGAGTATGGGGTTGTATTTTTTCAACTCCATACGGCCAGTAGTGTTCTTACGGTTTTTGGTAGTGATGTAACGTGACATACCGGGCATACCGCTTGCCTTGTGTTCAGTACATTCAAGGATTACCTGAACACGGTTACCTTTAGCTTTCTTTGCCATATTGAGTGGTAAGGGGGATTAGAAGGAAACGATTTTGATGTCTTTAAAATCGAGGTTGCCCTCAGCCTCAGCCTTCTTAAGAGCTGCGTTGAGACCGATTTTGTTGATAGTGCGGAGAGCGTGGGCAGAGAGTGTAAGCTCAATCCACATATCCTGCTCCACCCAATAGAACTTTTTGGTGTGAAGATTGATGTTGAATTTGCGTTTTGTGCGACGCTTCGAGTGAGACACGTTATTGCCCACAGAAGCCTTTTTGCCTGTGATCTGACAAATCTTTGACATGGCTGTTTGAAGTTATATATCTAAACGGTTGTTTTGATCTGACCTGAGGCCGCCATCTCAGTTCTCATATCATCATCGAGTGCATCATTCTCGATGACTTTACAGGATGTGCCCACAAATCGGCTGCAAAGTTAGCTAATAAAAGCGTACTTTGCAAGTTTAAAGGAGTACTATTTTAATTTAGAAGGATATTTTTGTGCAGATAAGGCTATTATAAAGGGGAGACGAAAGCTTTGGGAGGAGGGATAAGCTTGGGGAGAAACAAAAGCTCTGCTTTTGAACTGAACGGCTTCGCGCTGGCTTAAGCTTCGGGGGAGGAGGGATAAGCTTTGGGGGAAACAAAAGCTTTGCTTTTGAACTGAACGGCTTCGCGCTGACTTAAGCTTCGGAGGAGGGAGAAGCTTTGGGGGAAACAAAAGCTTTGCTTTTGAACTGAACGGCTTCGCGCTGGCTTAAGCTTCGGGGGAGGAGGGATAA
>CAMWVA010000120.1 GCA_947177575.1 uncultured Porphyromonadaceae bacterium
TAGTAATATAAATGTACCGCCGCTTTGATTATCGGATAATCAAAGCGGCGGTACATTTATATTACAGCTATACTAAAAACTGCTAAAAAGCATTATATAACTATTTGACAATATGAAAGTTTTTCGTTAAATTTGCCGCCTATCGGATTTAAGTCTACCGAAGATATAAACCGAAGTTTTTTAGTTCTTTATTTTTTTATCGAGTATTTCGTTAAAGCGATTACTCTAATTTCGACTAACGATGTTTTCAACCGACACATACCGTCAGCGCCGTGCAGCCCTGCGTAAAGCCGTAGGCAGCGGAGTACTGTTATTCTTAGGCAACGACGAAACAGGCATGAACTACGAGGATAATACTTACGACTATCGTCAGGATTCGTCTTTCCTCTATTTTTTCGGACAACCCTACGCCGGACTTAATGCCATAATAGACATAGATAATGACCGTGAAATCATATTCGGTGACGAACTCTCTATTGACCATATAGTGTGGATGGGCAATCAGCCCACACTGCATGAAAAAGCTGCTCAGGCAGGCATAACCGAAACTCTGCCGGCAGCTGATCTGAAGCCTTACCTCGACAAAGTCGTAGCCGGAGGACGTAAAGTACACTATCTCCCGACTTACAGAGGAGACAACAAGATAAAACTGTTCAATCTGCTCGGTGTGCGTCCTGGCACCGAACAGCCCTCGGAAGAGTTTATACGTGCTGTCGTAAATCTGCGTAATCATAAGACAGACGAGGAAATAGCTGAAATCGAAAAAGCCTGTGATGTTACCGCCGACATGCACATCACAGCTATGAAGATGCTGCGCGAAGGTATGCGCGAATGTGAGATAGCAGCTGCTGTAGAGGCAGTGGCTCGTAGCCGAGGCTGCCGTCTGTCGTTCCCCACCATAGCCACTGTCAACGGCCAGACACTGCATAACCATGCCTATCATAATATTGTCAAACCGGGCGACATGCTGCTGCTCGATGCCGGTGCCGAGACTCCTGAAGGGTATGCCGGCGACATGTCAAGCACTATATGTGCAGGCAAGAAATACACACGTCGTCAGAAAGACGTCTATGATATTCAGGTAGCAGCCCACCGTGCCGCAGTCGAGGCGCTGCGTCCGGGTGTACCCTTTGTAGATGTCTATGAATTAGCAGCGCGTACTATAGTTGAAGGTCTCACCGACCTCGGTGTAATGCGCGGTAACTCTTACGATGCCGTAAAAGCAGGAGCCCACGCTATGTTCTTCCCCACCGGGCTCGGACACATGATGGGTATGGATGTACATGATATGGAAAGCTTAGGTGAAGTTTTTGTCGGATATGACGGTAAACCTAAAAGTACACAGTTCGGGCGTAAATCACTACGTCTGGCACGTCCGCTCGAACCGGGTTTTGTACTGACTATCGAACCGGGAGTCTACTTCATACCTGAACTCATAGATTACTGGGGTGCTACACGTCGCCTCGGAGATTTCATAAATTACGATCGTCTCGATGCATGGCGCGACTTCTCAGGTGTACGTAATGAGGAAGACTACCTCATCACGGCTGACGGAGCAAGACGTCTGGGTAAAAAAATACCACTCACTACCGAAGAAGTCGAAGCTCTGCGCTAAGCTATCTGTGTGCATTCGATACCTACTCCCCTCTTGTTTTTTATATGAAATTCATACATACAAGTGACTGGCATCTCGGACATCAGCTCTATAACTACGACCGTAGCGAGGAGTTTGCCGAGATGCTTGAACAGATTATAAATATTGTTGCCGATGAGAAGGCCGACGCTCTGTTAGTAAGCGGCGATGTCTTTCATTCTTCAGTGCCTTCGCTTTCGGCCCAGCGGATGTTTGCTGATGCTGTGATGAGTCTGCGCCGACGCTGTCCGGATACGGCTGTCATAATCACAGCAGGCAACCATGACAGCGCCTCACGCCACGAGATATTTGCCGAGCCATGGCGTGAGTTAGGAGTTACCATGATAGGTCATATAGGGTCAGGAGACATTGATGAAATACTTGACCGACTTATAATACGTCTACCCAAAGGTTTCGTTGCCGCTGTGCCTTATTGCAATGAGCGTATGATGCCTGACGGCCTTTTTGAAGCTCTTTCACAACGTATAACAGAACTTAATAACGACCGACTTCCGTCAGTACTCATGGCTCACACAGCTGTAAGCGGTTGTGATGCTACCGGACATAAGGAGGACGGACGGAACGTAGGCGGTATAGATGCTATCGATGCAGAAAGACTTGCAGCAGATTTTGACTATGTCGCCTTAGGCCATATACATCGTCCGCAGGTTATAAACAACACTGACGGCCGTCTGCGCTATTCGGGCACACCTTTAGCGGTAAGCTTTGATGAAGAATATGAACACTCGGTGACAGTAGTAAGTCTTGCCACACATGGTGCTGAGCCGGAAGTACACACAGTATCTGTGACTCAACCGCGCCCTCTGGTAACACTACCCGTAGGCGCTCCACGTCCTCTTGAGGAGGTGCTGTCTATCTTTAAAAGATACCCGGACTCTCTTCCTTCCTATATACGTCTCAATGTACTTGTTGATTCGTTTCTTCCTCCTGATGCGACCAACAAAGCCCGTATCATAGCTGATCAAAAGCAGTGTCGTTTCTGCATTATCAACCAGATACGTTCGGATAGTAGCGGTGTTTCAGGACAGATACCGCTCACTGTTGAGGAGTTTCGTAACCTTGAACCGGTTGAAATAGTAAGCCGCTACGCCGAAAGTACCGGTATTAACTTCAGCGACGACATGCGTACGCTTTTCGATGAAGTGTTACAGTCACTTAATACCTGACGTCATTATGCATCTAAAACGATTGACCATACATAATATAGCATCTATAGAAGATGCTGTAATCGATTTCGAAGCACACCCGCTTGCCGATGCCGAAGTGTTTCTGATAACCGGACGTACCGGTGCAGGTAAATCAACCATACTCGATGCTATATGTCTCGCTCTGTATGCCGATACCCCAAGGCTTGATAATTCACTTATGCAGGGCACAGTGGAACCTGCATCACAAGGTGATGTAAAGCTTTCCGATCCGCGTGTAATGCTGCGCCGAAACACAGGCGAAGGATACGTAGAACTTGACTTCACAGGTAGCGACGGTGTCGAATACCGTGCATGGTGGGGAGTGGCACGGGCACGCAAGAAACCAACCGGTAAATTGCAGGGACGTGAATGGCGCCTGACACGTCTTGATTCAGGCATAGTCTATAGTAAAGTAGCGGATATAAAGGCTGTCATGACCGATGCCATAGGATTGGATTTTCAGCAATTCTGCCGCACTACAATGCTTGCACAGGGTGACTTCACCCGTTTTCTCAATAGTCGTGATGAGGATAAATCAGCAATTCTTGAGAAAATCACAGGTACAGAAATTTATACCGCTATAGGCAAGAAAGTATATGAACTGACACGCACACACGAGAGTGCATATCTTCAGTATCGCCGTAAGACGGAGGCAGTCACACTCTTATCTGATGCAGAATTAAGGCAATTACTTGACGAATGTGATTCACTGACGGCTAAAGCTACTGCTCTTGACGCATCACGAAGCAGACTACACAGCATTCTTACATGGCGTGTCAAAGTCAATGATATTTCCAGACATCTCGATTCTGCCAAAACTACTCTCAGTATAGCGCAACAGGCTTTACAGGCACCCGAACTTGAGGCTAATGAAAAAACGCTTATTGACTACCAACTTTCAGCCGATGCTCTTAAGTTATTAGTACAGAAGGAAGATAATATTAAGGAACTGGAACGTCAGAAACGCGGTCTTGAGGAACTTGCCGAATATTATTCCCGCTTGCTGGGAGCTTTGGCAGTACATGAACGCCGGGTAGCTCGGGAAATGCAGGACGTAGAAAAGTACAATAAACTGCGTGACGAAATAACCGAACTTGAAAAAAAGATTGAAGCTCTTGAAGTCGGTAAAATACGTACCAGACGTGAAGCTACTCTGAAGAGTCTGAACGAAGTAGTGAGCGCTCTGAATAAAGTCAATAATCTTCGTAACGAGACCACACGACGCGAGAAGTTACTTATCGAACTGAATGATGCTCTGACACGGCTGAAAGCGGAGACTGAAAAAGAATTAACTCTTAAAGGTGCTCTGACACAAGCAACCAAGAACCGAGATAAAACAGCCGATTTGTATGAATGTCAGCGTGTAACAATGGAACAGGCTGCCGTCAGAATGCGTAATACATTAAAGGTAGGTGATACTTGTCCGGTATGCCTTCAGACGGTTGTTATTGAACCTCCTCATGAAGAGGCGCTACGTAATATGTTTCGTGAGACTGTCAGACACATGAACGAAGCACGTGACGAGTATGATAGGTTAACACGTGATTTAGCTGTCTGTCAGACTACTTTAGCACAGTTGCAAAAAGCTACGGAACGTTTAAAATACGAACTTGATAATGATTCGGCTTACCGTAAACTTGCTACCGAGACTGAAAAAGCATGTGTACTCTGCGGTATAGGATCATATAACGAATCATCTTTATCGCAACTGACTGAACTCGAACATAATCTCAAGGCTACTGAAGAGGCCGACCGTCCGCTTCTTGAAGAGGCTGAAGAACTGGAGAAACAACTCAGGACATTCAAAAACAGAGCTGAGCTGCTACGTAACATGGTGCCTCAGGCAGAAGCATCTAACGCCATGCTGACGCTCGAACGCGAGACTCTGCGTGAAGTTACTGTCCTGATGCCTGAATGGGAACAGATTAACGCTTCCGGCTCTCTGACACCTACA
This sequence comes from uncultured Porphyromonadaceae bacterium, assembly GCA_947177575.1. Lineage (GTDB taxonomy): Bacteria > Bacteroidota > Bacteroidia > Bacteroidales > Muribaculaceae > Lepagella. The sequence goes on from CAMWVA010000120.1 coordinate 4,796, forward strand.
CGTTTGGTAGAAAATACTTCCACACTGATAGGTAAAATAAGGAGCACTTTGGAACTTATAGACATACAGCAAGGTAAGATACAACAGAACGACAGTAATCTGTTTGAATGGACCGAAGCAAATCCGCTGATTACTCCTACCCGTCTCGAATATCTGAAATCACTTTCAACAGCAACTCTCAGCCGAATGCGCGACAGTGTCCGGATATGTTATGATAACGTAAGTAACGCCAAAGCACAACTGACCACTCTTGAACGTCAGCTTGCCGAAGCAATGACAGATCGTCCGGAAGACGAAGCTGCTGAAATGAGTGTCGAATATCTAACAGCCGAAATTGAGAAACTTGATCGTGAAATAAATATTCTCGGCCAACAGACAGGTGCTCTGCAACAACGTCTGAACGATGACCGTGCCAGACGTGATTCGCTGGTCGGACAACAAAAGGAAATCGAACGTCTGCACAACGAATGGTTGCGCTGGCATAGTCTTAATGAACTTATAGGAGATGCCTCCGGTACCAAATTCCGTCTCATAGCACAGAGCTATGTGCTCGATACCTTGATACAACATGCCAATGTCTACATGACAGCTCTTACCGAGCGTTATACACTTGAAGTGACGCCCGGCACATTCATCATTTCTATTGTAGATGCATGGCAGGGCTATACACGACGTGTGGCCTCTACGCTGTCAGGCGGAGAAAGTTTTCTGGTGTCGCTTGCTCTTGCTTTAGCTCTCTCCGATATAGGCAGCCGTCTTGCTGTCGATACGCTCTTTATCGACGAAGGTTTCGGTTCGCTCAGCGGTGAGGCTTTACGTATGGCTATCGACACTCTGCGCAGCCTGCATAATTCTTCGGGCCGTAAAGTGGGAATTATAAGCCATGTCGAAGCTCTACGTGAGCGTATTAATGTTCAGATGCGTGTATCCCAACCGGCAGGAAGTTCAAGCAGTATCATTGAAATCGGATCTAACTTCTGAATTGTATAACGTATGGCTCATATCATCCATATCAACTCACTTGATTACCCGGGAACCGAGCCCTATTGGCAACTCACCGAAGCTCAGTTACGTTCACGCCTCGATGCCGATAAAGCATTATTTATAGTTGAGTCACCGAAGGTTATAAATGTAGCACTACGTGCCGGTTACATTCCTGTGTCGATTCTGTGTGAAGAACGACACATTACCGGAGATGCAGCCGATATCATAGAACGATGCGGAGACATACCGGTGTTTACAGGCGACCGTGAACTTCTGCGTACTCTTACCGGATATACCTTGACTCGTGGCGTACTGTGTGCTATGCGTCGTCCTCATCCTCCGGTTCTTGCTGATATTGTAGAAACGGCACAGCGTATAGCTGTTATCGACAGCGTGACCGACACCACAAATATAGGAGCTATTTTTCGGTCGGCAGCAGCCTTAGGAATTGATGCTGTGTGTCTCACACATACGTCTTGTGACCCTCTGAACCGACGGGCCGTACGTGTATCGATGGGCTCGGTGTTTCTGGTGCCTTGGACATGGATTGATTCTCCCAGCGATTTGCAGCCCTTCGGATTCAAAACCGTAGCTATGGCACTGACCGATGACTCAGTACCTATAGATGACCCGCTACTGGCCTCTCAGCCTCGGCTGGCCATAATACTCGGTACCGAAGGCGACGGTCTTAAACGCGAAGTTATAGCCGAGGCTGATTTCGTAGCCCGTATACCTATGGCACATGGAGTTGATTCGCTTAATGTGGCAGCAGCTTCGGCAGTAGCTTTCTGGCAACTTCGTGTAAAAACCAAGTGAACGTTACAGCCATAAGAAGTGTTATATAGACATATAAAAACTTTATGTCTTTTATATATCTGATGTATAACGTAATTTAGTTTAAGACTATGAAAAAATTAATCTACCTTCTGCTGCTGATTCCACTCGGTTTTCTCGCCTCATGTAGCAGCGACGACGATTATCCTTCGGTTGACGTCGAAGTGACTTTCAACAATGCTTCGGTTTACAAAAATGTAGTCTATATTCTGGACGGTACAGATTTGACTATTGATAATATCGGTATCAAATCTCTTAACGGTACACAGGCTACTTTAGCGAACATAACATATTATTGGGATGGTATCTTCCAGCCTGAACTGACTTTTGGTGAATATCCTCTCACCATAGCTACCGCTACTCAACCTATTGGCAAGCATTACTTACAGTTTAACTGCAAGTTACTTGAAGTTGACAAATCGGTTCTCAACGGTACGTTTACCTATCCTGTCGTAATCCTCGATAATGAAGAAGAACTGCCAGCAGGAGCACCGCAGGAGTTCGGTACATATACCAGCGTAATCACAGTTAATCCGAAGTAATAAATATACTTCTTTTACTCATAATACAGATAGCCTCCTTCGTAAATTACGAAGGAGGCTATCTGTATTACCCTATATTATAAGTCATAAAAGCAGTCAAGCAATCCACGCCGGTAGGTACGCGAAATCTTTATTTCTGTAATGCGGTTGAAAGGAGGCACCAATTCACATTCATTATCAGATATTTTTGCAAGATAACCTGTATTAACTATATAAGTCTTGTGCGTGCGTACAAACTGGTCCGAAAGGCTGAGAAGAGTCTCGGCCGTAGTGTGACGGCGTAATATATAGCGTTTCATGTTTTTCAGTATTACCTCCCACAGTTTACGTATCTGATCATATTTAAAGTACACTATATCGGAGGGTGCAACCACAAGCCTTTCATTTGTAACGGTACTTACGGTCATAGAACGTGGCGTACGTATAGCAGCTGTGGAAGTCGGTCGTATTTCATCTTTGCTATGCAATAAAGGTGCACATCCCCCGCGATGCAGCCGGTATCGTTCAAGCATCAGAGACAATTCGGCGACATCAACCGGTTTAAGAAGAAAATCAAAAGCCTGCATACGTAATGCATTGAGCATATAACGCGGATAAGCAGTATAAAATATTATTTTAGGCACTTCTCCATGCATTGTATCGAGTTCTTCAAGCAAATCCAGACCTGTAGCATCATTAAGTTCCACATCGAGAAATACCAGCTCAGGACGTAGTGTTTCAATCAGACGATAACCGTCTTTAAGGGTAAAAGCTGTGCCGGCAACTTCAATCCAGTCATAGTTCTGAAGCATATCTCTAAGTACAGTGACCGCCATAGGATCGTCGTCAATTATCATAACGCGCACAGAAGTTGCTTCTGTTCCGGGGTCACCGGCAATAAGGTCTGGGGGCTCGGTGCCTGAGTTCTGAGCCTGATTACTTGGGGAAGTCATAGGTAGTCAAATTTAAAGTTATTGGGAATAATCAGCTGTGCCATATAACCTGCTCGTTGAGGATTGTCAGTCCACGGCTCAAGCTGATACATTATATGACGTGACTGATGCTCATTGAGTATTTGCAGAGTCGTCATTATTATACGTAATCCTGTACGGGTCGAATCATTGCTTGGCTCGGCGTCCGGATTCATATTATTGCACACTTCTATCACCACACTGTCATCACGGGCCTCCACCTTTATAAGCAGCAGACGCTCCACATCATTATCAAGTGAGGCAAAACCATGCTTAAAGGCATTCTCCACACATAACTGCAATGTCATCGAAGGCAAACGTACTTTGGCAGCGTCTATACCAGAAGCTATCGACGTAGTATATCTAACTTCTCCGCGGCTGCTCTCACTTTGTAAAGTCACATAGTCTTCGATAAAAGCCAATTCATCTGAAAGTGTAGTGATCAGATCATCGGTCATGAGTTGCTGACGTCTCAACAACCTGACAAGGCGCCGCAGACGGTCAGTAGAGGTAGCATCATTGGCAATAGCATGATTCAAAGCATTATAAATAAAATGTGGGCTAAGACGGTTACGTACACTACGCATACGCTGTTCAAGTAATTTACGACGCATACTGCGTTCACGCTCACGTGCTAATCTTCGAGACATGGCTAATACAATTCCTAACAGTACCACTACTGTTATAGCGGCTATGGCAAGAATAGTATTTAGAGTTAGCTTCTGCTGACGTTCATGGAGATCGTTACGCAGACTTTTAATCTCGGCATCACGTTCATAACGTTGGCGAAGCGTACGGTTATACATCTGTATTCTCTGATTGCGCAGACTGTCATTCAGAACCCGATATTGTGACTGGGCCATATAAGCCTTATGCCATTGACCGGTACGTGCGTAATAGTCCTGACGCATTTCAAGGTCTGCCAACCTTTGTTCGGGTCGTGTCGGCAAATCGCGTGAAGCATCGGCAAGCTGAGCCTCAACCTTCGTATATGCTCCGGTCTGGACATTGTAACGTGTATAGAGAGTGCCTATATAGTGCGAAACGTATGGATTCGGCTGCACATTAGTGAAATAATGCAGTGTGTGGTCAAGCAGTACCCGGGCTGTATCAGTAGCATTAAGACGCAGATATACATCTGCCATATTGACACGATTAAAATTGCGTTCCCACTCCATATCTTCTTTACCGGCCAATACACTGTCGAGACGTTGAAGCGTATGCTCTGAGTCGGTATATGCTCCTCTGAAGTAATAGCTGTTACTCAAAGCTGTCAGATAAGAGAATCGGTCATGCACCGGCAGCTCATCCCAGATACTTTCTATCTCCTGCCATATCGGTGTCTGACTTTCGAAATCACGCAGCTCAGTATAGGCCGCTGCCATACCTAAGTTCAGAGACAAACGGTCCCATGGCGTATCGCCTAACGAATCCGAAAGATGACGGGCACGTTCAAAATAGTCAAGAGAACGGTCAAGTTGACCGGATATTTTCAAGGCGTCGGCAGTATTGGCTAATATCTGCTGTCGTAAAGCCGGTTCCTGGCCCGGAGCAAGATAACTTAAGGCACGTTCGTAACTTATCAATGCCGTATCCGGAAGATAATCATATTGCATATACGACGCACCTCTGACCATGTGAGTACGTGCAGCCAGATAACATTGCCGTTGTGTCAGCGGACGGGGAAGACCGGCTAAATAACGGAAGACAGCGTCAAGGTCCGTGTACATGCTGTCTGTACGTGTCATGTAAAATTCAGCTATAGCCTTTAGCAATGTCTGACTGTAATAAATATCACTGTCTGTAGTCAAAGGTCGCTCACGCTCTATAGTCGCCAAAGCCCAGACATAATGACCCTTCAGAATACTGTCACTCAACGTACGCTCCAAAGGCGTAAGAACGGAGTCAGAGGGCGTATCGCGGCAACCTGCCGGCAACAAAGGCAGGAGCAACGACAGGAATATGACAGATAGACGCGTAAACGCGAAATAAAAGTTTCTGATTCGCTTCATGCTATGTAGCCGCAGGGTGTAAGCAGTTAAAAAACGACTATGTTTAGGTGTGCAAATATAGTCATTTTTACGCAATTAACATTTATAACAGTAATTTCACAGAGTAATTATTCTAACCACAAAGTACCATTTTATACATGTTAGACACTTATTTTATCCTCTTAGTTCAACACGCCTAATGTTCCGTTTTAGCGTATAGATATATACACTGCTAATAATAAGCATATTACTCACTTTAAATATTAAATTAATTTTTTCCTATCGTCAATATATTTTTTAGTCTGATTTAATCAGAAATGTAGATTCAATAACGAAGTGCAAAAAAATAGGCATTGCTACTCTTCCTTGATC
>CAMWVA010000121.1 GCA_947177575.1 uncultured Porphyromonadaceae bacterium
AAGAAACTGTTTGCATTCTCAAAAATGGAAGCCCTCTCTGCCGACGAGTTGATAATACATCTGGAAACATCCGAATAATATAATTGTACACTGCAGCAGATAGGAAATCATATAGTTGTCAAGGAATTCTTGACAACTACTTAATGGTAAAAGCTGTAGAATAAAATATTATAATCTTGAGGTGATTATCTAGGTTAGTTACTAGGATGTTCAGTTCTATGTTCTCATTTTTTCTCTGTAACGAATTGTGTGTCGGGTGCAATATGTCCGGACAGGAACACATGACAGATGTAGGGATTTTAAATAAACATAGCTATCAATAAAAGAATTACACCAGCACCTATTGTTAGCCAACAATAGTTTCTACGTAATTGCATAGTTTTTTTCTTTTGCGGAAATTTCTCTAATTCATCTTTAACCGCTAATCTTCTTGACGCTTGCCATGCAAGAGCCAACCACCCGATTACCGTTAAGGCAATTCCTATCCACATCAAAACATTTGCCATAATCAAGAATATTTTTAATTGAAACAAAATGTAATAACTCAAGGTTCGGAGCGTGTTTCCTTAGCTATAAGACATAGTAAGGAGTAGGCTTGTATCTTATTATTACATTAAATGCCTTTTGGAACTTTTTTGAAAGAAATGCAACTAACTTTATAAAAAGTATCCGATGGAGAATAATTCAGACTATAATCAATCTTTTGCTAAAATGGTCAGACGACACGAAAAGATAATTTTTAGTGTCTGTTTTTTCTATGCTACTAAAGATGTGCCATTTGAAGACATAAGACAGGAAGCGCTGATATCGCTGTTCAAGGGGTATCGCAATTTTAGACATGATTGTTCTGAATCCACATGGGTATATAAGGTATGTATTAATACCTGTTTATTCTCTCTTAGAAAGTTATCTCCAAAGATTAAAACACTTTCCTTTGATCAACTGCCAATAATCCATTTTCAGGATGACAATGATATGGAACTAAAAGAGAAACTTGAATGGCTCTATTCGGTGATAACACAACTTAATCCGATGGATAAAGCTTTGATATTGATGTGGCTCGACGACATACCATATAACGACATAGCTTCGAGTATGGGAATACCAAGAAATACAGTCGCCTCACGTTTGCATAGAATCAAAGAAAAAATATCGTCAAGAAAGGAGATTTGATTATGGAACTTGAAGACATAAAATCAAAATGGCAATCAGTAAAGCCACTTATTGATCCGCAACTTAATGATGAGATAGTAAAACGTAGCATTTCAAAAGGTACAGATGCAAAATCACGGCTTTTAAAGAGATCGTTATGGAGTCAGATATTTGTCTCTGGGTGTCTTATGCTTTTGGCAACTTCAAGGATATGGGCTCCTGTAAAATATCCGTATTGGTGGCTTATTTTATTTTGTATAATTTTACTATTTACAATTCTCTGTAGTTTGAGAGGTTACAACATTGTAAAAAAGATAAATCTTTGGGAAGATTCTAACACTAAAATAATGGCAACTGTTGTATCACTCCAAAAGCAATATCGCAATATGGAATTAATCACATGTATTGCAGCATTACCGTTACTTCTGTGGATTCCCTTTATGCTTCCGTCTGTTAAGACATGGGGAATATTTTTTTGTTGGAGCTTCACTTTATTAGCTTTTATTTTTGAATATGTATGGTATAAAAGCAATGTAAAGCAACTTAACAACCTCATAAACTGGGAAAATGAGTAACTATTATGAAATTTCTTATTATTTTAATTTAAAATATACTTTATATGAAATCTAAATGCTTATTAGTTATCTTGTCTGTTATAGGACTTATCGGTTGTCTTTGTATCACTTGTTCTGGTGATACGCAAGCTCCATCAACGTATGATGTTGATAAGAACGTTATCGTTGCTGTTTATTCAACACTTGAAAACGAAGAGCATATCGATACTGTATCCCCGTATTTACTTGAAGACTCAGTACATATATCCAGTCTTCTCCATTATCCTGGTGACGATGATATAACAATGCCCTTCAGCTTCTCTGATACTGCTAAGTGGGCAGAAATAACAGAAAAAAATCTAAACAAAAGAATTGCGATAACAATTAATGGCCAAGTAATTTATACCCCTATTGTCAAAATGAAAATAGATAACGGTGCATGCTCAGTGCTTTTAAATTCTAATAAAATGAAGAAACTGTTTCCCAATATTAACTTTGAAAAGATAATATCAGAGAAAAAATGAATAGTATGTCAGTGATGAGTGGCAGAAGTATGATGTCAATGCTTTTTAATCGATTCGATACCATAGCTTCTCTTTAAAATGTGGATTGTATATGCTTTACTAGCAGCATTATTTGCAGCACTGACTGCGATTTTTGCCAAAATCGGAGTTAAAGATATTGATTCCAATCTGGCTACGGCTATCCGTACCACTGTAATTCTCCTACTGACATGGGGAATAGTGATTTTTTCTAATGTCTTCTCTCAAATAAAGTCAATCAGCAAATCGACTTGGCTATTTCTGATATTATCCGGAATAGCAACGGGATTGTCATGGCTTTTTTATTTCAAAGCATTGCAAACAGGTGAAGTTTCAAGAGTAGCCCCGATAGATAAAATAAGTGTAGTGTTCACTATTATACTGGCTTTTCTCTTCTTAAAAGAGCCTGTTTCTCCAAAAGTTATAGCCGGTGCTATTCTTATTACTTTAGGAGGTATCCTAATGATTCTCAAATAGACTTCATAAAAACTCAATCTTTTGAAAGATTTTGAAATGTTATTAATTCACATCTCTATACTTATAATACGCAGACACAGTCAAATATAATAAAACATCTCCTAAAAAGAATCACTATACTATAGCTATCAAACTGTGATATATTGACCCAATGTTGGAATATGTTGTACTTGACAAATGTACAATAAAATCATGGGAGTCTTAAACTAACAAGATAAAGAAAGTCTTCCCTTAGAGGAAATATTAACAAGGCACAGGGTACCTGTCTATTAAGAACAGTACCCTGTGCTTACAACACAGTTCAGAAATTTCTCTGCTGAAATTGAAATAAGGGATGTCAATCTGTCAGCATAAGTTTTTTAACCACTGTATTATTACCATTTTCAACCTGCACTATAACCATTCCATTGTATTTTACATTACAGCTAACAGGCAAGTCTGTATCAACATATAAATTATTAAGCAAATAACCTTCGGAAGTAAATATTCTAACTTTGCTTCCTTCAGCAGCCGATACTGTTATACAACTGCCATAAGACTCTATACGGACAGATGAAGGTACCCTCATAGAAGCTACACTATCAAAGCCGCTTAATTCATAGTCAGAGGCTTCGAGCGAATCAGCTGAAAGAATCTCACCACTGCGTGTATCAAGAAGAAATACAAGAATTCGTGTGTTTCTCCAATTCTGTACACCCGGACCGTTCTCTGTCTCCTGCATCGGCATTTCAAAGCTGAGACTGAACTGCTGACTTACTCCTTCCTGCCATGACGAAGGAAGCTGTGTGTCATATCCGTAGTAGTCGTTGAAAACGCCCCATGCCACATGATCAAAATCATTATCTACCAGCATTGGCGGCTCTTCGGTATACCATTCAAGATATTCCCATAATTGCGAAGATATACCTTCTGAAGCCAGTTCCTCCTGTGTACTTCCACTATAATAATTATTTTGCAACCAACTTTGACCGGTACCGTGACATCCGTCTTCAGTTAGCACAACTACAGCGGAAACATGCGCGTTATCAAGCGAGTAGCAGAACTCCGGTGAATACCATACGGTAGCACTATGTGTCGCTTCATCATAAACTACCTTATCAACTGTAACCTTCTGTCCTACTCTGCTATTGAGAATATCCTCTACTATACCCTGATTGAGGGCCGGATCAGTAAGATATTTACGGTTAAACCATGCTGACGGAAAACTACTCATTCCAGACTGACGCTGAAGCGAATTAAGGTACGACGGTACCTCCATTATATCATCGGCATGTACAGCTGCTGCTATGAAACGGTCACCGTAAAGGTCTGTATAACGGGATATAGCGGCCATGCCTCTGACACAGTAACCACACCACGTACCTGTACCTTCTTCCATAACACAAACCGACTCATAACCTTCACGACACACAATACGATAATCACAACTCCAAGAAGAAGCACCTTCAAAATTCGGTGTTATAGTCACAGTATAAGCTATATTATCGCCTTTATGTAACTTGAAGGGAGTCGGAAACTGAAAATTATAAGTATTATAGCGAGTACCGAGTTCCTTTTCACAACGATATTCCTGTGTCTGACCTTCAGCGGTAGTAAGTATAGCTGTAAAGCCTTTGCAGCTTACAGGAGTCATGATACCAACACTCATATCCACAGCATACTCGCCTTCGGAAGTAGTAAATTCTTCAAGTTTGTTGACTACTTCAATATCATATTCTGACAGACGGATATTACGAAATCCGAGTAACTGGGCATTGTCACTCTTATTGACAAAGGCAAGCCAGATTTTCTTTCCTCCTACATCTTTAAGACCTTTCCGGGATATAGAATTGACCATGTACTGAGTACTACCTTTCTGACGGCCAGAGTACACAGCTTTTTCGGTAAAATCATCAATGCTATTACCCGTTTCCGATACATATACTTCGTATCGGCTTTCATTATTGCTACCGTATGAAATGACTTCAAACTGTAGCAAGGCATCATTTTTACATTCTGAAAGGTCGATTTCAGGACTTATAAGCCACTCATTCACAGCTCCTCCCTCAACAGTAGTCGAATTACTGAAAGCGGCTATACCCATAGCCGGGAAATCAAGCATCACATAAGCCGGCGAGCCTGCGGGAAAATAATCCGTAAGCATAGCTCCGCTCCAGCCTAATTCTACTTCGGAAGCCGTCTTACCTGTGCCGTAGCATGACCAGCCGGCAAGAGGATTCTCAGGCGACGCCGAGGAAAAATCACTTTCAAAATAAACAAGTTCCGAAGCAGAAGCCCATAAAGTTGCAAAGAGTAAAAAGGCAGTAAGTAAATGTTTCATGTAAAATAAAATAAATTTAAGTGAGGATAGCAGAATACTAAATCTTATTAATGAATACAGTAGCCTGCTATCCTCAGCAAAAGGTTAATTAGTAGAGCATAACTTTAGATGTTTGATTACCACAACGTATGATGTACATACCCTTGTCAAGTGTAAGTGTATAAACTGAAGAACATATTTTACCGGTCTTTACCAGACGGCCATCTGTAGTATAGATATAGTAAGTTTCGTTATCCAGATTATTGAAAGAAACTCCGTCTGCCGAAGCTATTATTTTCTGACCACTATTATTTACAGATTCGATTCCAGTCATGCTACCTATAGTATAAGCTGCAAGCATAGCATATTGCGACGGCACAGCGAAATCAGCTTCTATAAATATCTCTGTCCATTGAGTTCCTATTACTTCCTCAGGAAGCATAAAGTTTACTGTTTGCCAGCCTCCGACACCTTTTATCTCTCCTATCTCAACCGGTACAGATATATCGGAAGTAGTTGCCATTATACGACACGAAGCACTGTCATCACCGGTCCACATAACCAGTTCGACACCCCATGATTCGTTTGCCAAAGCAGTGAATTTAGGCAGTACGAGACGTCCCGTAGCTTCATCGGATGCAGTAAATCCAACCATAGCATTATTACCCTCGACACTAAAATCAGGATTAATTTCAGCCGGGTCGGTGAATAACCATGAGACTTCAGCAAATTCACCTGCCGTCAGTCCGTACAGAGGCTGATATGCCGGAGTACCTCCTTCAAATGTTTCTACCATCGGCAACTGATATGGTGTACCTAACTGGCACTCCACAAAATTACTGGCAGGATCATCACCCATTCCGTATTCATTCTCTCCGACAATACCAAGAGACACTTTAGCAAGAGGGGTTTCAGGATTCTCAGCTTTATAATCGTAAGTATAGCTTAAGGTATCGCTGTCTATACGGCGGTAAGACCATATCCGACCGTTAAAGATACAGAGATAGTAGGAGGTTTCATAGTCTCCGAGCGAAGTGCCATGAAGCCCGGTATCAGGATATCTCCATTTCAAAGTGACACTCATATTGTCCTCGCTTACTATAGCTTCTGTAATGTCAATATAACCAGGTTTATCATAACCTGTATATACTTTACCGGTTGCAAGTAAGCCATCACCGGTATCAGGTAATGAGCAGACAACACTGATAGTATTATAACCCTGTACAGTCTCAACTGTTGTCTCTACAGTCTGACCCGGATAACCGCTTACTTCTGAAACAGAAGCACCGGTAACAACTGCTGTCATCAATGCAGTGTCAGAAAGAGGTCTGTCCTGGGCATCATAAAGAGGCATCGTAAAACGAACATTGGCATAAAGTGCCGATTTTTCGCCGCCGGTTAATATTAGGTCTGTGACTATCCCCGGTGCATCAGAAGTTATAGATGTTTTCTTTATATTGAAATTCTTAAGATTAAGATATTTCTGATCAGGCTCGGAAACAGCTTTCACACCTATATACCATGTACCGCTGTGAGGCACATTAAAATAAGAAAAGAATGGATTAAAAGTCGTTTCTGAAGGTGTGGTCTTGCTCATAACAGGTATAGTCATAGCCTCAGGCATTGGCTCTTCGCCAATCCACACCTCAAAATGTTCGTTAGGAGCAAAAGCTAAGCCTAATGAAGCTTCAACACTGAAGTAATAGACAGCTGCTTCATCATCAAATTCAATAGGAGGCAGCATAAGCCAGTCATCACCGGAATTCACCGGGTGAGGATAATATGAAAATATATATCCGTCAGCGTATGTGCTGCGCAGCTGCCATGTACTCTCATCATTATTGGCATCAAAGACAGCAAACAGCTTAGCCTGTTCTTCGGTAGGGTCGAGTTCCACATCAAGAGAGAGCGGGTCTCCGAATACTATGGTATTTGATTTTGTACCGGCAGACTCACGTCCGTTACAAAGTGCAAATACTTCGCATACATAAGGAGCAAGCTCACCCTCAGGAAGTTCTATATCCATGAACGTATCTGTAGTAGTGCCAAGCCATTCATTACCCATGAACACTTCATATTCCATTGAAGCCGTATCAATATAACCGCCGTCGATACCTTCAGTGACAGGACTCCAGCTGAGGTGAGATAAAGTCAAACGTACATCCGATGGTGCCACAGGTATATCGTTACCTATAAAAGCGGCATACCTTGCACTAAGCGATACGTGTCCTTCATAAGAGGCTCTGACAGTAAAGACATGACGTCCGGTCTCAATATCCGTCATCTGAACACTTACTGTATCACCAGCCTTCCCTTCTGATTCCGTATAGATTTTTCCGTCAATAAGTACCTCATACTGCATTTCAGCTATCGGGTTACCATTATAGGTGGTGGAAGGCAGAACAAAAGTAAAAGTACCGTCGCATGAACCACCTGCAAAATCCACAGCAGTTATCTGCGGAGTGTCAGGCGCTTCAGGCTGTACATTGGGAGTCGGTGTAACAAAATAAGTGTACATTATACCCTCCGAGACTGATGAGAGAAGCTCACAGGTCATGGACTTGGCATCAAGAGCATAAAGTTCAGAACCACCGTCTTCTAACACAGCGTTAAATACATAGCAATCATCTGTTGGCGAATATACAAGTGCCGACACAACGTTTTTGATACTTTCAAGCCCCGGATCAAACAGTACTGTCTGATTACCTTCATTGTCTACAGTTACAAACTGGTGAGCAAGATTTATGCCGTAGAAAAGACTTTCAGCCTCGTTGTAACACAGTGCAAGACATACTTCATTATTATCTGTAATAGACTTCTCACTTCTACTTTCAGCAGGGCGGGCGGCATTAGCTGACTTCCATGCATAAGCTCCGTTATATCGGTCTACAAAGCCATATCCATATATACGGTCAGTATCCGGATTATAAGCTGCTGTCTGATAATAGGGCATATAATCATCATCAAGACTTATCTGGTAAGGGTCAATCAGTTGTTCACCTGTTACAAAATCAAGTTCTTCATAAGCATAACCCAATACCCACGAACCTATACCATACTGAGCAAAGCCACACAGTCTGTTATCTCTCAGCCAGCCGTTAAGCATCATAAAGCTCTTATCCTGCAAAGGTTCACTCCACAAATATTCAAGTTCACCGTCAAGAGAGGCTTTGTACAACCCGGCTTGATTACCCCAGTTAGTAAGGCCTACATATCCGTATATATCAGTCTGATTGTCTGACACTACAGGCCATGTCGGCTGTCTATGCTGCGTGACACTCTGTACTGAGTGTATGAGCTCAGAAGCATAATCATGTGTAAGCCGCTGATCAGATAGCGGAACCGAGGGTTGCAGATGTGTCACAACCCTGTCATTTACTTCTGCCATTGACGAGACTGTCGTGCCCAGTGCGAGAGCACCTAAAGCCAGCAATGACACAGATGTCAGATAAGTCTTCATAATGAATAAAAATTTATTATGGTAATTTTGAAATTAAAATCAATACCGGATTCTTCACACGGGGGAATTTTAACTTTCGCAAAATTAGACCAAACCTGTCCGAACAAATAATTTTCAGCTACTCTTAATTCACTGAAAACCGGTAAAAGAGTGTACTCAATTTCTACTCTAATACTTATAAAAATTTAAATATCAATTTATTAATTACACATACCATAACTATATGTTACACCTTATTGAGTACTTTTGTTACTCAGTGACCAACTCTACAAATATACTTTTTGCTATCTTTAGAGAAATATATTAACTTTGTGCTATCTTAGATTTGCAGTGGTAAACTGGAATTGAAGTATGAGAAGTCTTATCCAAAAACTTATATTGACGTGTATCATGATTGTGGGAGGAGCAATGATAGCTTTACCCCAAACTAAAGCTACGGCTATACGTAATGATTATATGACACGTCAATTAGATAATACAGCAGCTATTGTACAGGACAGATTGTTGTATGCCGATACTCTCATACATCATGCACTGGTTACAGGGGACATGAAGACAGCAGATAAACTTCTTCGTAAAAAAGCTGAGATTGCTAATGACTATTCCTACTACAAAGATGCGCTGGAGGCTTATAACAAATGGCTGGGTCTTCAGAGTACAGGCCAGATAACTCCCGATACGCAGAAAGTATTAATCAAAATGGCCAGACTATATTACTATTTCGGCTGGTACAGTCCGGCTATAAATCTGCTTCTTGAATTAATACAGCAGCCTAAAACAGCGAACAACAGTTATTTGGATCTGATAGCTTATGAACAGCTTGCTAACTGCTTCATGCGGCTTCGCGATATGAAACAAGCTGAAAAATACTCTCTGGCTGCCGACAGCTGTATGCGGACAGCCCCTCCGGCTGACAGTCTGACAAATAAATCCATAAACTTCAATCTCAACCTGCTCAAAGCTTCATTGGCCTTACGCAAAATGGACTACGCCTCAGTTGATGATTATCTTAAGAAAGCATACCATTATGCATCAGGCACACGGGATACTATAGCAATCCTAAATAATGAGGCAATAATGTATGAAATGATAGAACAGCCTCAATTTTCACGAAATTGTTATGAAACAATAATCAATTACCGTGATACATCTTATCAATCTCTGGTAGGAATAAACAATTATGTGTATTTTCTAACATGGCGTAAAGAATATAATAAAGCCCACCAGATATGTAAACTCAGTTATAGTATGCTCGAACACATGAAGCTTGATCATGCTTTGAGTAATCTGATGGAATTGGAAGCCGAAGTATATTTCCAAGAGAAAGACTATCTGAATGCTTACAGCTTGCTTAATAAATCAAAAGAGATTTCCGATACCCTTTTCTCCTCCGAAAATATGAGGGCCATAGCTACTACCGATAATCTCGCAGAACTATACAGCCTCAGAAAATCACTTTCCTCAGCTGACCGTACACGGACGTATCTTTACATTTTCATAAGTATAACACTAATCATAATAATCGCTCTCGGAATAGCACTATGGAGACTACGGTATATAAGAAAATATGAGAGCGAAAGAGATTTAAAAGAAAATGAAAAATTAAAGCTACTAAACGAAGAACTTAAAGAAACTGAAAAACGGCTCCGTCACGAAATAGAACGCCAGGATAAGGAAATGCAGGATTATCGAGTCACACTTGAAGATTTAGGTAAAATTGTCACTACGGCAGATGAAATAGAAATATCCGAAACCGGCACAACCTCGGATACAAGACAATTACTAAAATTAATGGACTCAATAAAAAAACGTTATCAAGATTGGAATCCTCTCAGAAGCCGTATCGAGTCAGTCCGGGCTACACTGAATACTAACTTGCAGATAAAACATCCGGATATTACTAAAGCTGAATTGGCTGTAGCTGCATGTATTCTTCTTGATATTTCAACCAAAGATATTGCTGCTATGCAATC